>DASXUF010000076.1 GCA_036504975.1 Candidatus Binatia bacterium
TTCGAGGGAGAATGCTGGAACCCAAGGTCATCATGCTGACGAACTATCCGTACCCGATGTATCAGGACCGTTGCCTGACGCTCGGCGCACACTATTTTTTCGATAAATCGACCGAGTTCAACAAGGCCATTGCGCTCGTGGCGCAATGGACGGAAGAGAACCGGCCGCCGCTCGGCCGCGTGAAGGACGAAGCGGAAATTTAACCGTCGCCGGTGAAAACAACTTATTTGGCCGCGCACTTTATTGTTTGGCAGCTTTTTTCAATTCAAGACGGCGGGCATGCCGAGGTCATTGCGATGAGTCCCGGATACGATCGAGGAGGGAAGCTGTGAAATTTCCTATCTCCGAGGCCGCCGGAAGTCTGAAGCCGGAGCGCCCGAGTCGCGCGGCGTCGGCCCTTCAAGAGAGCGAAGAGCGCCTGCGGATTGTCGCCCGGGCGACCAACGACGCGGTTTGGGACTGGGATCTAGCGACCGATGCGGTGTGGTGGAACGAAGCCGTCCAAACCCTCTTCGGCTATCAAGCAGGGGAAGTGGGCGGCGATATTGCTTGGTGGATTGAACGTGTCCATCCCGAGGACGGCGAGAGAATCGTCTCCGGCATTCATGCCGTGATCGATGCCGGCGAAAAAGTCTGGTCCGATACTTACCGCTATCGGCGTCGCGACGGTTCTTACGCGCACGTTTATGACCGCGGCTACATTATCTACGAGGGCGCGAAGCCTATCCGCATAATCGGCTCTATGGTGGATGTCACGAAGCAAAAGGAGACGGAGGCGCAGCTAAAGGCGCGCCTTCAAGAGCTGCAAGCCCTGCATGAGGTCAACCAGGCCCTGTTGCAGTCCGGCGAACCGAAAGAAATCCTCGAACAGATCCTTAGCAGGGTAATAGAATTGGGCCCGTTCGACCTGGGCGTGATCCGCTTGCTGGACCGGCAGAGCTGTAAACTCGAGCCGATCGTGAGCTATGGGCATCGATACCAGAGCGGCATTAGAGCACACAGCGTACAAACCGGTGATCCTGCGGAAGGTCGGATCCAAAGTTCAGCGTTCATGGGACACGCGCCGTTCGTTGTGGAGGATGTCATCGCGGCTCCGGGGCTGCGATCGCTTAAAGCCGAAGGCGCTAGGTCCGCCCTCATTGTGCCGATCGAAACCGACGGGGAGATGCTGGGGACGATATTGCTGGGAACCCGCACGGAGAGAAAATTTCCCGCAGAGCAGGTCCGCGCTCTGGCCACTATCGCAAACCAGATTGGTATTGCCGTGCAGAACATTCGACATTTAGAGGCGGCCGACCGGCGCAAGCTGCACGCCGAGGCGCTGCGCGAGATCGGCATTGCCCTGACGGCCACCCACGATTCCCAGGGAGTTCTGGAGCTGGTCGCAAAGGAAGCGCGACGGCTGACCGGCGCTCTGTTCTCGTACCTCGTCACGCCGGCAAGGCCGTATTATCAATTTTCCGCCGTTGCGGGCGACGATCGCGGCTATCGGGAAGTTTTAAAGCTTTCGGATGATCCCGATTCCCCCTATGGTCAGGGGCCGCTGGCCGAGCGATACGAGGCGGCGCCGCGGTCATTTGCGAGGATGTTCAAAACGATCCGCTGTTCGCGCCGTGGAAGGAAATGGCATCCGCGCGTGGAATCGGCTCGCTGGTCGCCGTGCCGCTCCTGGTTCGCGGCGAATCGCACGGCGCGATCATCATTTATGCCTCCCGTCCCCGGGCCTATAGCGAAGAGACGATCGCCCTGCTGACTTCGCTCGCGGCTCAGGGCGCAGCGGCTCTGGAGAACGCCAGATTATTCGGCGAAGCCGAGCAGCGGGCGAAGGAGCAGGCGGCGCTCGGCGCCATCGCCACGGCCACGAATCAATCGTTGGATCTCGACAGAGTGCTCAGAGTCTCTTTGGAGAAGGTGAAAGAGATCACTGGACGCGAGGTGGCGTATATCAGGCTTATCGACCCCGTCACCAACCGTCTGAGGGTAGCCGCCCACGAAGGTCTCTCGGAAGAGGCTGTGAATAAATTGAACCGTTCTCGGATCGGAGGAAAGGGCGAAAAAGTCTTGGCCGGGGGAGAGCCGGTCGTGATCAACGACAGCCAGGGCAATCTGCTCAGCGACGTGACGCGCGGCCAAGGGAGAGTTTCCGTCGCCTGGTTTCCTCTCAAGGTTCAGGGCGAGACGGTGGGAATTCTCAACGTCGCGACCTCGCGCCTCATGCCTTTCTCGGGCGGCGAAGTCAGGCTGCTGCAAGCGATCTCGAATGTCATCGGCGTAACGATCGGAAATGCCAAGCTGTATGAAGAGACGAGACAGAGTTTCCAGCGCATCCACGCGCTCCACGAGCTCGAAGCGGCCGTCAGCTCAAGCCTCGATTTGAACAGCGTCCTTAACGTCCTGTTGGAAAAGATCGACGTGCTCTTCGATTATGGCGCGGCGACCGTGCGCCTCTACAATCCGGAGACACGAATGCTCGAACCGCTGGCATCGCGCAATATCGACTGGGAGAGATGGCAGACGGCGATGCGCACGGCCCCGGCGGGGCTTGCCAAGGATGTGTTCGAGACCGGGCGTCCGTTAAAGCTGATCGACGTTTGCAGCGATCCGCGCGCAAGGGATCAAGAGTTTTTCACGCGCGAAGGCGTGGTTTCGTACCTCGGACTGCCGTTGATCGCCAAAGGGGAGAAGATCGGCGTCATCGGATTCTATACCAAGCAAGAGCACGATTTTTCCGCCCAGGAGATTGAATTCCTGCAGACCATAGCGAGTCACGCGGCCATAGCCATCAAGAACGCCAAGCTCTACGAAGAATCGGAGCGCCGGGCCGGAGAACAGGAGGCGCTCAGCAGCGTCGCCATGGCGACAAATCAATCTCTTGACATAAAGGAAGTCATCGGCATCGCCCTCGACAAGGTCGTCGAGATCACCGGCCGGGAAAGGGCGTACATCAGGCTGCAGAACGCCGCGACGGGCAACATGGAGCTGATCGCTCACCGGGGGCTTACCGCGGCGCACGCGGAGCTGATTATGAAGGGCCGGTTTGACGGAAAGAGCGCGCGCGTCTTCGCCACCGGCGAGCCGCTCATCCTGAACGATCCCGACCGCGCCAGGCGGAAAACGGACAGCGGCGCCGCAAGAAACGCCGTCTCCGCCAGAATTCCTTTGAAGGCAGGGGGAAAAACCATCGGGATTCTAAACGTCGGCAGCTCTCAACCGCAGCCCTTCTTGAGCCGAGAAGTTCGCTTGCTTCAGGCCCTTGCGAACGTCATCGGCGTGGCGGTCGAAAACGCCCGCCTCTACGCCGAGACCCAACGGAACCTGGCGCGGGTGCGGGCGTTGCACGAGATCGACTCGGCGATTTTATCGAGCGCCAATCATGAGACGGTTCTCAAGGTTCTTTTGGAAAAAATCGACCTCTTTATCCCTTACGCGTCCGCCACGATCCGAATGTGGAATCGGGAGACCCAGGCGCTTGAGCCGGTGGTCTGCCAAAAATTCGACGAAGGGCAGTGGAAAATTGAGGCGCCGGGAGCCGGATGGGGCCCAGCGAGCGCAACTTTCGAAAGCAAGGCGACCTTAACGATAAAAGACTGCCGCACCGACCCTCGCGTGTACGGCCCCGAGTTTTTTCGCAAGCATCGACTCGTTTCCTACCTGGGCGTTCCTTTGATCGCCAAGGATAATGTCCTGGGCGTCATATCCTTCTATACCAACGAGGAGCATGAGTTCACCGCGGAGGAGATCGAGTTCGTAGAGACGCTGGCGGGCCAGGCCGCCGTCGCCATCGAGCACTCGCTGCTCTACCGCGACCTGATCAAACGCGAAGCTCAGTTGCAGCTCACGCACAAGCAGTTGGAAGCTCTTCATTCCGTCACCGTGCAGGCCGGGCAGTCGCTGGATCTCGATACGGTGACCCAGAGCGTGATCGACAAGATCACCGAAATCTTCGATTTCGACGCCACCCGGTTTTATTTCTACAACGAGAAAATGGACGAGCTCAGCGTGAAGGGACAGTATGAAAAGAATCCCGAGGTGTTTAGCGGAGTGAAGTCCTTCGCCAGAGGCCAGGGCAATGTCGGGAGAGTAGCCGAAAGCGGCGAGCCGCTCATCTTCGAGGATGTCAGCACGGATCCCGTCTATCGGAAGACCAGCAGCACCCAAACTTCGAGAAAAGGCGGCTTCAAATTTTACGCCGCCCTGCCGATCAAAGGCAGCCGCCAGATCCTGGGCACCATGGTTTGTATGGGAGTTGCCCCGCGCCGGCTGAACGACGCTGAGTTTCAGTTGTTGACGGCCATGGTCGGGCGAGTCGCGGTCGCCGTCGAGAACGCGTCGCTCTACGAAGAGATCAAGAAAAGGGCCGAGGAGCTGCACAAGAAGACCGTGGAGCTGGAGACGGCCAACCGGGTAAAAGGCGAATTTTTGAGCGTCATGTCGCACGAGCTGAGGACCCCGCTCAGCGTCGTCATGGGGTATGCCGGCATGCTCAAGGAAGGCATGCTCGGCGAGTTGAACAAGCAGCAGACCGAAGCGGTCGAAAAAATGCTATCGCGCGCCGGCGACCAACTGAACATCATCAACGACATCATGCAGACCACGCAGCTCGAGGCGCGTAGCGCCGTGATCGAGCGCCATGAGATCGACGCCGCAAAATTGGTGCGCGATCTCGCAAGCCTTTACGGCAAGCGTCTCGGCGACAAGGACGTAGCGATTCGCTGGGACTATCCGCCGGAGATCCTGCCCGTCCTTACCGATGGCGCGAAGGTTCGGCAAATCCTGCAAAATATAATCAGCAACGCCTGCAAGTTCACCGAAAAGGGAACCATCGCGGTCTCTACGCGGCGCGCGGGAGAGATGGTGGAGTTCGTCGTTGCCGACACCGGCATAGGGATTCCCCAAGACATGCAGTCGATGATTTTCGAAAAGTTCAGACAGGTGGACAGCTCCGAGACACGGAGCTACGGCGGCGTGGGGCTGGGGCTTTACATCGCGAAACAATTCACCGAGCTTCTCGGCGGCGAGATCACGGTCGAGAGCGAGGTCGGCAAGGGCTCGAAGTTCATAGTGAGGATACCCGCGGGTTGTAATTCGGCGCGTCCCGCTACGGGCGAGAAGCGCCAAGCGAGATCGGGAGGCGCGGAAGGGGAGACGGCGAGTCTCCGCACGGAGCAGTGATGCTATGAGGTTGATTCATAAATTGACGTTGGCTCTGGCCTCTGTTTCCCTGCCCCTCGCGGTGGTCAGCGTCGGCGTCACTCTTTTCATCCAAGCGGAAATCCAGGAGCTGGGAAATTTTCATACGCCGAACCTTTACTATATTCAGACCATCGCGTCGGAGACTCTAGGCGCCATCGAGGAAAGTTTTGCCTATCTTGCTTCCGGCGATACGAAAGAGAAAGAGCATTTTCTCGCGTGGGCCCGTAAATTTCCGGCCCGGATGGGTGAATTTGAGACATCAGCAGCGCTGGGACACGATGAGGAAGACACGGACACATTGATCTACCGAAAAATCATGGCGGACTATCATGCCTTGTTGGAAAATGCCGACGCGATGTTCCGGGAGTATGAATTCGCGGGGAAGCTGAGCGAGCCGTTTTACGGCCGATACGAGGACGCGGTTAACCGGCTGCGCGCAGGCGTTGAGGAGCTGGTCCGGTACGAGAAAACCGAGGTGGATCACGCGCAGGCGGAGGCCCTCCACGTCATCCAACGGAGCCGCGAGGCGGTGATCTTTCTTGCGCTTTTGTCGGTGGTCCTGGCGCTCTTAGCGGGATTCGTTCTTAGCCGCGCGATCAGCGGGCCCGTTTCAAGGCTCCGGTCGGCGAGCGCGGAAATTTCCCGCGGCGAGTTCGATGTCGAGATTCCAACCCAATCCAAGGATGAGATTGGCGATCTGGGCAGAAGCATCTCCCAAATGGCGCAGGAGTTGAAGAAGCGACATGAAGAGCTCGAGGAATCGAACGCTGTCTTGGCCCGCCAAGCCGCCGAGCTGGAGACTGCCAACAAAACGCAGGCCGATTTCATGGCGATGATCGTACACGATCTTCGCGCGCCGATGTCGAACGTGGTCGGAGTCGCCACGATGATGGAGGACGGATACATGGGGAGCCTGACCGACGAGCAGAGAAAGTGGATCGGCAAGATCAAAAGCAACACGGACAATCTCGTCGCTCTGGTGAACGATTATCTGGACGTCTCAAAACTGGAAGCCGGGCGTATTGACCTTTCTCGGGGGCAGGTCGATCTGAACGTGCTGCTGCGTAATACGATCGAAAACTTCGCTCCCTTAGCCACCGACAAGCGGATCTCCTTGACTTCCGGGACGGACGTTTCCCTGCCCGCTATCCAGGCGGACGCCCGGCGGCTCGAACAGGTGCTGAACAATCTCCTCAGCAACGCGCTCAAGTTCACGCCGGAAGGCGGCGAGATCGAGCTGGGCGCGTCGGCGGACGGCGCGGAAGCGAAGATTTGGGTCAAAGATACCGGCGTGGGCATCGCCTCTGAAGAGCTCGGGCGGGTTTTCGAGAAGTACCGGCAGAGCGCCAGTGGAAAGATTTCCAACCACAAAGGAACGGGCTTGGGTCTGGTCATCTGCAAAATGATCGTCGAGGCGCACGGCGGGAAAATTTGGGGGGAAAGCGAAGAGGGAGAAGGGACCAAGTTCACTTTTACGATGCCATTGGATCAAGGCAAAAACCGAAGCGTGGGCGAAAAAATCGAGGAATCATGCGCCGACGCTTGATGGGATCGCGCGGCAGGCAAATTCGTTTGGGAAAAGGCTAAGGAGGAGACTTATGAAAAATCGGATCAGACGAATGGAAGAAGGTGGCGTCGCCCTGCCGGAGACTTCCGTCGAACTTCAGGCCGGCCGCATTGAACTGAGACCTGAGGAAGTCGATGTGGAGAAATTTATACGCGCCGCCTTTGAGAGCCATCGTTTTATTGCGGAGGAAAGAAAAATCAGCATAGCGGCGCACATCGGCGCTTCGGTATCGGCGATCCAAGCGGACCCGCGCCGGCTGGATCGAGTGCTCAACAATCTGCTTAACAATGCGCTCGAGTCTACGCCGCCGGGCGGCGATGTCGAGATCGGCGCCGCCGCCTCGACCGGTTCGGAAATGAAGTTCTGGGTGAGAGACACGGGGGTTGGCATCGCGCCTGAAGAGGTCAGGACGTTTTTCGAAAAGCACAAGCAGAGCCCGAGCGGAAAAACATCCAAGCACTGAGGACCGGGCCTGCGGCTTGCCATCTGCAAGATGATCGTTGAAGCGCACGGGGGAAAACTTTCCATGGTTAGCAGCGTAGGCAAAGGAACGACGTTTACGTTTACGATGCCGTTGGTTGACGCGGCCAAGCCGCAAGCAGCGTTCGACCTGGAGGTCGACCCTAGACGGTCGAGCGAGGATAACTGCGCATGCCCCGCGGCTTGACCCTGCGGACAAACGCGGGAATAATTCGGGCCGTGAGGGAGATTCGCTGCGGCCGGATAACTTTGATCATTATCTTCGTGAGCTCCTGCTCCGCCGCAATAACCCCGGCTCAGAGGGAAGAGTCCCAGAACAAGTTTGCCGAGTATCAGCTCGCGCGGTCCGTCGTAGCCCGCAGTCAGACCTGCCTGGAAACTCTTTTGCCGGAGCTACGAGCGATCATGGATGGAAAAGACGGGATGGAGTCGGAACAGGAGTTCGCCGCAAAATGGGGCCTCAAGAGATTTGACCCGAACACCGGCTTTGACGACGCGTGGGCAGCCTGCGTCGGCGAGCCGACGTTGAAAGATCTCGGCATCAGGGACGAGGAAACCGCGATCAAGTTTTTGGAGCGCAAGCGGAGCGAATGGGTGCGCGCCCAGCGAGCGGCCGGCGGCTCTGTAGTGGAATAATTCCATCCTACGGAATTCACTCCGGACAAAAATTACGCAAAGGGGTCGTCGACTAGGCAAAAATGTACCTGCCGTCACCGCCGGGTTTTGTGTATGCGTGCAAATTCAACGGGTTTCAAAAAAAAATTCTCTGGCACGAATCGTGCTCGACGAACGTTTAGGAGAAGATCATCATTATGCTCGGCGAAAAGCTACGACACCTTCTTTTGCGGCTCAGAGTTCGTTTTCTGGTTTGGTCCTATAAACATCACCTGCGGCGATATAAAACCTTGCTTTAGATCCTTATCATCGCGCCAAGACGCCAAGCACCCAAAGAAAGATTCGTCGATATTCGACTTGCACTCTTGGCGTCCTTTGCGCCTTTGCGCGAGATACTCCCTTTATTTCTTGACACCTCCTCCTGTGAAACCGTAACCTGGTTGTAACCAAGGAGGTTTGGCTATGCCGGAGATCGAACGGACGGCCTGCTTTAGCGTCGATGAGGCCCTGGCGCGCTTGCGCGGGGCGGCCCACGCCAAATCGGGCGGCTTTTACGCCATGTATTCGACCGTGCTGGGCGGGATCGTCACCGACCCGGCGCTCATGGTCCTGCCCCTCGACGACCACATGGTCCACCGCGGCCACGCCGTTTTCGACACGGCCATCCTGGCGAACGGCATGCTCTACCAGCTCGATCAGCACATAGAGCGCCTGGCGCGCTCGGCGGAGATGGCGCGCATCCCCTTGCCGTTCCCGCCAGCGAAGTTGCGTCAAATCGTGATCGACACCGCGGCCGCGAGCGCCCGGCGCGACGCCTCGGTGCGCTACTGGCTGTCGGCCGGCCCCGGCGGCTTCGGCCTGTCGCCCGCCGAGTGCATCGGCAGCAGCTTTTACGTCGTGATCTTTGGCGCGGAATTTTATCCCGAGTCGATCTATGCCGCGGGGCTCAAGGTCGTGACCAGCACCGTCCCGATCAAGCCGCCGTTTTTTGCCCGGGTCAAATCGACGAATTATCTCCCCAACGTGCTCGTGGTGCTCGAAGCCAAAGACCACGGCGCCGACAACGGCATTTTCATCGACGGCCGCGGCATGGTGGCCGAGGGCTCGAACATGAACGTCGCCTTCGTCACCCGCGAGCGGGTCTTTCGCCATCCGCCCTTCGAGGCCATTCTCTCCGGCATCACCGTCCAGCGGCTGCTGCAATTGGCGCGGCGGCTCGTCGAGCAAGGCGAGCTCAGCGATATCCGGCTCGGCGACATCACGGTCGCCGAAGGCCGCGACGCGGCGGAGATGATACTGGTCGGTAGCTCGGTCAAAGTGGCGCCGGTAGTTCAGTGGGACGGCCGGCCGATCGGCGACGGCAAGCCGGGTCCGATCACTAAAAAGCTTCTCCAGCTCTGGCGCGAGGATGTCCGTGGCGCAACCGATCAGCTGATCCCCGTCCCTTATGCGCGCGAATAGAGCGCGCGATCTAATGGTTTCCGTCCGAAATGTCAGATCAGCGAATAGGCCAACTTGAGATTCATTGCAGGGAGCGTCCCGACGACCCCGAGGCCCTCATAGTTCTCGCGCGGGCGTACGAACAAGCCGGAAATCCGGGAAAGGCCTTGCTGGTCTACTCCAAAGCGATCGAAAAGGATTGGGGTGAAAAAGCCTGGATCGATTTCCACGTGAGTTTTTATGCCGATGCGCTGGCATCGCGCGAAAGGATTCTTCTCCAGATAGCCGATGAAGCGAGCTCGGATCCCAAGCCGGATGTCCACGCCTACGTGGCGTGCGGCTACGCGCAGACCGGCCAAATGGAAAAGGCGCTGGCGGAGCTCGAACGCGCGGCAACCGATTTCGGCGGCGGGCGTTTACCGGATTTCCTGCGCGAAGCTTACCGCGCGGTCGCTGCCGGCTTCCTCCTCCAAGGGCTCGAAGACCGGCATGAGTGGGTGCGCTGCCATGCGGCTCAGGCGCTGGCCGAAGTGGGAGATAAATCGGGAATCCCCGTTCTTGTGAAGGCGCTCAAAGAATCGAGCTGGGTTGCGCGCGAGAGCGCGGCGCTGGCGCTGGCGGAGTTGGGCCATACGGCGGGGTTTACCGCGCTCGTCGACGGCCTCAAGGAGAGCGACTCGGAGATTCGTAAGGAGGCCGCCAGAGCATTATTGAAGGTGGGAAATCAATCGATCATCTCTGAATTGAGCGCGGCGCTTGAGGACCACGATCCCAACATTCGAACCGAGGCGATCGTCACGCTAACGCGCCTGGGCGCGGCCTCCGTGTTGCCCCGCCTGCGAGCGGCGCTCAAAGATGCCAATTGGAACGTGCGCGCCTCGGCGGCTCAAGGACTGATTCAATTAGGAGACGCCTCCGGCCGGGAGTTTCTCGCCACGGCGTTGAGCGATCCGTCGTCGTATGTGCGGCAGGTGGCCGCGCAGGCATTGGCCGAGCTGGGAGACGACGCGGGAATACCCGTTCTGACGCAGGCGCTAAAAGATTCGAAGTGGAGCGTTAGGTGGGCCGCGGTGCGGGGGTTGGCGCGGCTCGGCAGTCCCGCCGCTGCGCCGATGCTGAGAGAAGCCTTGAAGGACGAGAACTGGGCGTTCCGTTGCTACGCGGCCCAGGCGCTCTTGAAGATGAAAGACGAAACCGGCTTGCCCATTCTCAAAGGAGTCCTCGGCAACGAGCATTGGCCGTCGCGCGAGTTCGCTGCCGTTGCTCTGGCCGATCTCGGGTACAGAGAGGGCGTGGAGTCGTTGCTGCAAGGCTTGCTGAGCGATCAGGATTGGGTGCGCCGGGGATCGGCGAAGGCGCTCTCCTGGCTCGGCAACCGGTCGGTCGTCCCGGCGTTGATCGACGCGCTCGGGGACAAAAGGTGGGAGGTTCGCGGTCTTGCGGCCCTGACGTTGGGCTGGCTCAAAGACAGCACCGCCGTGAAACCGTTGACCGATGCGCTTCGCGACGAGCATTGGGAGGTGCGCGCTCAAATCGCGCAGGCGCTGGGAGAGCTTCGCGCCGGCGCCGCCGTACCGGCGCTTTTCGCCGCGCTCCGAGACGATCATTGGTCCGTGCGCAACGAGGCGGCGAAGGCGATCATCTTGATCCTCGACCATCCCCGTCTGCCAAACTGACCGTTCTTACTTGTGCTGCTGGATATAGGGACCCGTCATGTCCGCGGCGTGCTCGGACTCGCCGTGCATGAGCGACTCGGGACAATACACCAGGATCGCCGCGTCGCGTCCCTGCACTTTCACCTGGCGCAGGGGACGCAGCGGGATCGCGCCCTTCAGCTCCGCGGCGGTGTGCTCGCTCACCAGCATCGGTACGCCCAGCTCCTTGGTGAGCGCTTCGAGCCGCGCGCCGAGATTGACCGTGTCGCCGATGGCGGTGAAGTCGGAGCGGATCTCCGAGCCGATGCTGCCGATGACCGCCTCGCCCGAGTTGATGCCCACGCCGACTTTGAGCGGCCGACCGATGATTTCGGTCCACTTGGGCGCGAGCGCTTCCACCAGCTCGATCAGCTCGATGCCGGTTTGGATCGCCCGGGCGGCGTCGTCGCCGTGGGATTTCGGCGCGCCGAAGATCGCGAAGACCGCGTCGCCGATGAACTTGTCGATCGTGCCGCCGTGCTTGAAGACGATGTGCGACACCCGTCCGAGATAATCGCTCAGCAATGAGACCACTTGCTCCGGGCCGATCTGCTCGGAGATGCTGGTGAAGCCGCGGATATCCGAGAACAACACGGTGATGTGGCGCCGCTTGCCCTCCAGCCCCAGGCTCTCCCGGCGCTTGAGAAGCTCCTCGGCCACGTCGGACGAGACGTACTTGTTCAACATCGCGCGCGTGCGCATCCGCTCCTTCTGCTCGCGGACGTAGTGGTCGAGAATGATCCCGCCGTAGCTCAGAATCGTTCCCAGCACGATGGGGACTACCGGCATCCAAAGGTGGTGAAAGGAAAACGCGTACAAAGCGGCGAAGCCGTACAGCGCGTTCAGCGATAGGACGGTTCCCGTAGCTCGGAGCGGATGGAAGTGGACCGAAGCCCAGATCGCCGCGGTCGAGAGAAAAATGAAAATCACGCTATGTTGCCACGGAGAAATCGGAATGATCGGATTGTTGGCTGCGAGCGTATCGATGAAATTGGCCTGGATTTCAACGCCGGCGGTGTACCGGCTGGCGCTGAAGGGCGTCGGGAAGACGTCGTGCAGGCTCGGCGCGAGCGCGCCGATGAGCACGATTTTGTCGCGAAAGAACGCGGGATCGATCTCGTCTCTGAGGACGCGATAGTAGGGCACGATCGGATAGGTGCGCGCCGGACCGCGGAAGTTGATCAGGTACGGCCGGGGCGAAATCCGTTGGTCCGGCGAAAGTTGGTTGTCGGCGGAGCGATAGACTTGAAAAGCGAGGCCGGGAAAATATTTTTCTTGAAACGGCAGGACAAGCAGGCCGCTGCGGATGATTCCGTCGCGATCCGTCACGAGATTGACCGCGCCGTAGCCCAGCGCATGCTCCCGGATCAACGGAATCGGCAGGCTCAGGCGGCTCCTGGGGCCGAAGTCGCTGGCGACCTGAGTGTGTTCGGCGGCCAGGACGACGTTGCCGGCTTCCTTGATCGCGTCGGCCAGCGCCTGGTCTTCGCGCGGGTTCGGCTTGGGCTCGGTGAACAGCACGTCGAATACGAGGAGTTTGGGTTTGCCGCGCGATAGTTTTCGGATCAATTCGGCGTGCAGCGTGCGCGGCCACGGCCAGGGAAGATTCAGCTCGTCGAAGGAATCCTGGTCGATGCCGACGATGACGATAGCAAGCTTTGGCGCGACGGGGCCGCGAATCTGAAATCTCAAATCGAGACTTTTCAGCTCGGCTACGTCCAGCAGGCCGCGTTGGTGAGCCGTGAAAACCAGCGCGGCGAGAATGGCCCCGATCGCCAGCGGGCGAAGCAGTTTTTTGAATTCCATCAGCGTGTGCACCCGATGAATCGGGAGAGTAGAGAGGGTTTGCATCCGTGTCAAGCCGGGCCCGGATAGAGATCCTTCGCTTCCTCAGGATGACGGGCCTTTCCAAAACGGGGTAGTGGTTCAATTTGCGAATTTTGTAGGGGCGACCCTGTGTGGTCGCCCGTCCGACAGGGCAGACACGCAGGTCTGCCCCTACACGATGCGTCATCGAAATCAAAATTAACCACTACCTAAAACGGCCGTCAATTTCATCGGGGCTGCTTTTATGTTATGGTCGAAAATCCCATGGATGAGATCACGCAACTCGCCGCCGTTCGAGATCGCTTCTATATGGATCTGGCTCTCAACGAAGCGCGTGAGGCGGCCGCCGCGGGAGAAATCCCGGTCGGCGCGGTCGTAGTATGCGCCGGGAAAGCGATAGCGCGCGATCACAATCGCCGTGAGACGCTGCAAGATCCCACGGCGCACGCGGAAGTGCTGGCGCTGCAAGCGGCGTCATTGCACCTGAAAAGCTGGCGTCTTGAAGACTGCTCGCTCTACGTCACGCTCGAGCCGTGCGTCATGTGCGTCGGCGCGATCTTGCAGGCGCGCATCGCGCGCTTGGTATTCGGCTGTCTCGATCCCAAAGCCGGTGCGGTAGAGTCTCTCTATCGGCTCTGCGAGGATTCCCGGCTGAATCACACGCTGCCCGTGACCCGCGGCGTGATGGAGAACGAGTGCAGCGCGATCTTGAGTGAATTCTTCGCCGATCTGAGGAAGAAGAAGTTATCAGCGTTGAGCTTTTTTGACGGTGGGGAAGCGGGGCCGCTGAAAGCTGACCGCTGATCGCTGACAGCTATTCTACGGAGAGGTGGCCGAGCCCGGTTGAAGGCGCTTGACTCGAAATCAAGTTTCAGCCGGGTGAGCCAACTTCGTTAAAATGCTAAAAACACCCTTATAAACAAATATTTCTTAGTCTCTGATACTTCCCCGCAGTTCCCCACATTTCCCCGCGTTCCACCGTGAATTCCACAACCCTTTTCACAACACTTTCGACAGGTCACTTCACGTTAATAGTTTCCACAACGTACTTAAAAACGGGACCATCAGCAATGGTACCCTGTAAGTATGCTATGAACTTATACTTACCGGGCTTCACGCCCTTGGGAATATTGATATTCCATTTGATTACCTCTCGCGCTTTTGCCGAAACATTGAATGACTCACTGAGTGATTTGGAATTATCTTCGATTCCCCAGGATGGCGGATTGGCCCAGAGTAGGCCAACTAACGGGTTATCCGCTCTGTTCTCAATGTGAATATCAATTTCAAATTGCTTTCCGGCGATTGCAGTTTTTGGTACGAGCATCTGAAGCCCGGCTAATTGAGTGTTGAACCTCTGAGAGGGGAGAAGCTGTGTTCGTGGTAATTTAAATATAGCGGCCGAAAAAGTTAGTACTGCCGCCAGTACCCCAATTGAGGTAATCATTCCTATTACCCGCCGCGTTATAGTTTCGTTGGATTCAGTCGATGCTAATTCCTTAGCGAGACAATCTTTTGATCTTGCGGATACGAAAAATCTGCCTACATTAGAAACCGCATTTGCGGGAAGACGAATGATACGGTTACCTTGTCTCCGGGAGGTAGATTCGGAACAAGGACTGTAGCGTGATTGTCGCTTTTCTCCAGGCTGTACGCTCCATCGTAGACAACTTGATGTTCTACCAAGGGAAAGGTTTGGGCATTAAAATTAATGCGCACATCGCTCGTGGTTTCGTTTCCCTTGTTGGAAATTTCGATGTTTTGATAAATTCGCGCTTTCTCTCCGCTTCCAAATCGGGCAGGAGCGTTAATGGCATATCTCAGATTTGGACGTTTGGCGAAGAAGCGGTCATAGGCCACTTTCCCTCCAAGCCCAAGGAGTGAACCAAAACCAAGTTTGCGAATCCGCTGAACCATGATGAATCCATAAGTTTCGCCCTTTTTTGGCTACAGGTTAAAAAAACGCATAACCATGCTTGGCACCAAATTCTCTCACCTATAGGCAAGTTTCGTCAATGAGAATTTTTGATGGGAGGCTGAAGGGAAGGTTGCCTAACTTTGATGGAACAAGTCTCTTTAGAGAGTTATTATGCTTTGGTCGGAATTATCATGCGAGGTATTGTAAAGGTTAACGTTCAAGAATCTACTGGGCTAAAGTTTTTCTGGAAAGTGCAGCCGCCAATCTTTGGAGTAGGTCGTTTTCCTCATTTCGTGGCATAGGTAAAAATCATATGTGATCGGAAATTCTTTTTTTAGTGCTTTTAACGCACCGCTGTCGTAGCCACTCTTTTCCATGTAAAGACCGATAGCCTGGTGGTAGGGGTAAACGTAGTCGAGTTGTCTGAGCAGTTGGACGAGCTTGGTTACAGAAACTCTTTTTCTAGCGAGAGCATAACCGCGCAATACCTCAGATACGCCTCCCGAATAAAATGGCCTTACAGCTATGTCTATCAGTGTTCTTTCGAGACTTGTTAACCGACAAGTCTGTGTTCGTGGAAAATCCATTTCCTCCACGCCAAGTTGACCTGTATGCATGCCGTTCAGTAGGTATACGCTGTAGTTTTTATACTTTGATATGTTGCTCGTGATTCGTGGCCGGTATGTAAACGCTTTATCGATATTCTCTTGCACTAAATCAGCAAGGCCGTCCGAGAACTTTGGTCGCTGTTCAACGTTGAGGTAAATGCGTCCTCGCCCTGTTCGCATATCTTGTGTAAATACATCGCGGTGCGATGGGTAAAGTAGGAGCGTTGATGGAGTGATAAAAGCAATGCATATATTGGGACTTGTCCCCGAGTATATCTGACGTATGTTCTTGAAGGGAATTTTATTTCGTCGATCGCGATGATATTGGAGTGTACTAAAAATTCCAAAAAGGCGTGAACTGACATTGATGCAGGTAGGCGCCATTGCTGTCTGTTTTGGGCTAAAATTCGCTCTAAATCCGAATAGGTGAAAATTCTTCGGCCAGTCAAGTGGAAAGCCGCGACGATATCTAATTTCGCTTTTTTAACTGTTCGCGATGAGCTTTCACTGGCATGCATGGTAGGTATATATACCTACCATGCATGCCAGTTCAAACGAGGGGAAGAAAGTGAAAGGATCGAATAACGTCGGTATATATACCAACGTTATTCGATCCTTGTGCGGCAAGCTATTTTGACGCCGGTTATTCCCGTGCGTCTTCCTCTCTTCGCTTGCGGTGAGCAATCTTCATGTTAGCGAAACCGGACAATTCAACCGGAGGGCGGTTGGGGAAATTTGCGACAACATGGAGTTGACCGCCCATGGCTTTAACAAAGTTGCGAAGTGTCGAGATTAAGAAATCCGTGCGTCTCTCCAAGCGAGATACGCCATCTTGGCTAATATGAAGAGATGAAGCTACCTGCTGTTGTGTCAAATCGAGAGCCTCTCGCAGGTCTCGTAGGGTCGTTTCTTCAGCAATTAGAAAGGCAGCACGAGCCTCAATCTTTTTCCGGCGGTCCTCGCCGATTGTTTTCATTTTTTCTGCCAATGTTTTAGCCATTTTATTTCTCCTTTTATCTTCTGCTCTTGAAACTGCATCAGATGCGCGTCAAATCGCGTGTCGGCTTTACGGATCAACTGTTTGTAAAATTTTCTCTCGCTAGTTCCGGCTTTATCACCGCAGACAAGCAAGATAGCCTGTCGTTTGGGATCGAATGCAAAAGCCACTCGCCAGACACCATTATCCACATTAAATCTTAGCTCTTTCATGTTCGGATGTCGCGATCCTTTTAATGTGTCCACACGTGGCCTACCCAGTGTGGGTCCAAATTCTTTCAGAACCTTCGTTTGCGCAAATAGTTCGTCTTGGACTGACTCCAATAGGTCATCAAATTCCTGTTCGAATGTATCATCGAATATGACTTCCCAAGACATGGTCTCATTATGTCCTTGAAAACATATGTTGTCAAGTACATAGTCACTTCTTTCTTTTAAGACTTTCAAGCCTATGAATTTGTTGCTGTTTTGGGTCACCTAGACAGGCGTCGACGGGTTTCATCGTTACCAATTTTCTCGCGAAAACAATTTGCCAAAATGTGCCTATTGCATTTCTGACCGCTTATTCAGGCGATGTAGTGACATCTTGCAGGCGTCGTTGCAGGTTTCACGCCGGCGGGTTATAAGCCGTCCGTTCAGAAGGACATGCCGCTTGAGAAGGCAATCGTAGAGTTTCTCGATTGGGTTAAAACCAACAAGCGGGAGAACACCTGGAAAGGATACAAGTGGAATCTTGCGCAGATTGAGAAATCGATGCCCGGTAAGTGGCTTGGGGAGATCGCCGAGGTTCCCCATATCCAGAATCATAAAAAGCGGCGCATGGCTGACGATTGCCTGGTAGCATGTAACCGTGAGTTGTCCGCGCTGCAAGCTCTCTTTACCTGGAGCATTAAGCACAAGAAGTTTGACGGGCCGAACCCGTTGACGGCGTGAATAAGTTCGAAGAGCAAGGCCGCGTCCGGTTCCTCGATTATGACGAAGAGACGGCGCTCATGGCCGAGCTATCGGAGCCGCTTAGAACCATGGTGCTGTCAGGAATCCATACGGGCTTGAGACTGAAGTCCGAGGCGCTGAAACTGACGTGGGGCGACCTGAGTCTGGAGCGTGGGACGGTGACGGTTGACGCGGCTTACGCCAAGAACAAAGAGACAAGGACCGTGAAGCTCAACTCGACGATCCGCGCGGCGCTTTCCCAAAAGAAGCGCGGCGGGTGCGATGACTACGTATTCGGCAAGCCGGACGGCGGACACTACACGTCAATCAGAACGGCTTTCAACAATGCGGTGGACCGTGCTAAATTAGAAGGCGTGACGGTTCACGTCCTACGACATACTTTCGCGAGCCGTTTGGTAATGGCGGGAGTTGATCTTCCGACCGTGCAAAAGCTTGGCTGCTGGAAAACACTGGACATGGTTCTTCGGTATGCGCATCTTAGTCCGAGTCACTTGGACGCAGCGGTTGAAAAAATCGCGAAGAATTCCACAACGCTATCTACAACGCATACAAAAGAGGCGCCCGCAGACGTTGCCATAAATGCTTGAAATCACTCACGGAGAGGTGGCCGAGCCCGGTTGAAGGCGCTTGACTCGAAATCAAGTGTACCCGGAAGGGTACCGGGGGTTCAAATCCCTCCCTCTCCGCCAAAAATTTTCAATGCAAAAATTGAAGTGCTGGAGTGTGGGAGTATTGGAGTGTTGGTTTTAAATTCTGGCTATTCAGGGTTTCCTGTGAAGAATAATTCACCGCCGAGACACCGGAGTTCGCAGAGAGTCTGTTCAACCCATCGAGAGTCTCAGGGTTGACCCTGAGCAACGTCGAATGGGTCAAGAAGCTATTATTCTTCGATTTTTTCTGTGCCCTCCGCGCCTCGGCGGTGCGATTTCCGGGCCTTTCTCCACACGGAAGCCTGAAGTCCCTAAATTCTTAATCCATTACTCCATCACTCCAGTACTCCAGTTTTGAAACCGCCCTGCTAAGAGTGCAGACAAGCCCCGGGAGTTTCCGTAACGGCCAACTCCCGGGGCTTGCGGTTGGTAGGCGTTGTTATGGCGGGATATTCTAACCGGTGCAGCTTAACTTGGAGTGAGTCAATTCTGCCCGCTGGAGCCGGACGGCTCAAAGAGCGCGTCTTGGCCCCAGTCCCCCGGGCAGATCCTTTAAAACCTGTATTCGTTAAATTTCGAAACCGGAACGCCGGGCCATCGCCTTCTAAGGCCGTTTCCCACATTTCGTTGCTCCAACTGCTGCTCTGCATTGCGGAGATCGCGCAGCCGTTCCTGGAGCCACGTATTCTTGGGCCATTTCCAGTTCTGGGGCGGAAGAGTGTCTCCGAGGTACATCGCCCCGTTGACCTTGCTCAGTTTGAAGATCATTTCCCATTTCATAGTTACCCCTCCTTACTAATAGTGAAAGTGTTGAAAGCTCCTACGCCGTCTACCTCATCTGAAGGGTGATTCGGTCTCTTTTTGTTCTTGTCGTTGGGCGGGAAATATCCTTCCGATGCGCCCAAGGAGGCGGCGTCGATACGCCGCGCGCCCGCCCGAGGGTATCCGGTCTCGTCAGCACGCTCGCCAGCCGCCGCGGCGATCCCAAATCGCTCCACAGAACGCCTTGAAGCGGGATGGTCAGAAGAGAATTGGGCGCCGTCTTCGGCAAGGGTTCCAAGAGTCCCGTCGAAAAGTTTAGCGGCTCTATCCGACGATACACTTCCGCCACCTTCCGTCTCTCCTCTCGGGTGCCGATCGCTTCCCCGAGGCGCTCGAATTCGGCGTGAAGCGACGGCGCCAGACGCGCCGTTAGATTGAACACGGTAAAGGCCTTGAAGATCATCACCATCATGTTCCACAAAGCGCCGCGCTCGAGTAGCATGCGCGACTCCTCAGGCGCGGGCTTCTCGATAAAGGCTGCAACTCGCCGCGGTCCAAATCCGCGGAGCGCGTCCGGCTCTTCACCGGGTAAAATATATCCGTACTCCGCCTCCGGCCGTTCGGGCTCGACTCCCAACAGGACTAAACGATACGGCTCTCGTTCCACCGTCCGGCAGGCTAAGTAAACGTAATTGACAAATCTGTCCTCTTCCAAAATAAAATGATCGGCGGGAAATACCGCCACCGTCGCCAAGGGGTCGCGCCGGTAGATGTGCAGCAAGGGCAAAAGCAGTCCGGGCACGGTGCCTTTGTTCTCCGGCTGGACGATTACGGTATTTTTCATCCGCTCGGCGAGCTGCTCTCTGACCTCGGGATATTTCAGGTGGTCGCGGCTCACGACGACCAGGAGCCGCTCTCTGGAAACCAGTTTTTCCGCACGGTCGAACGTGTGCTCCAGCATCGAACACGTGCCGGTAAAGTTGACGAATTGTTTCGGCAGAGCATCCCCCCTGAGACTGTGGACCATCGGCTCCAGCCGCTTGCCGTCGCCGGCTGCGAGCACGATGCCCCAAAGCGATGAGGAGTAGCCTGGAATGTTCGCGATTTTCATGACGACTGAAATAAAGAACCCTTGAAGTAAGCTAGCGGATGGGCGCGGCAAAGAGAATCGGGAGCTTACCCGAATTTCGGGGGGGAAGATTCCTGAAAGGGATGGCTCTAAAATACCTAAAGATTCTTTTCTGTCCGTTGAACGGCGCGCAGAAAGCGCTAAATAACCAGAGAACGTAAGACCAAGCTGATCACGCTCAAGATAATCGCGCCAAGCAAAGCGGGGAGAAACCCATAAACCTCAAAGCCCGGAACCAAGGCGGCCGCAAGCTTCAGCATGATCGCGTTGATCACTAGCAGGAACGAGCCGAAGGTGACGATGGTCAGCGGCAGTGTCAGGATTTTCAGAACGAATCCCAACGTCGCGTTGACGAGTCCGATGACGACGGCGGCGATCAGCGCCGTGCCGAATCCCCGAACCTGAAAACCGGGCACGAGGTGGGCGACGAGCAGCAGGCTGAGGGCGCTCAAGAGCCAGTGTACGATCAGCATCATAAGTCGTGGACCTCCCGTAAAGAATTCTAGCGCCGATTGCGCCGGCTGCCAAGGGATTGATTCACGTTTCGGGCACAAACTTTCTTCCCGTAATCATCTGTGTTATTGATTGATGAAAACGGAGAGGTGACCGAGCGGTTGAAGGTGCACGACTGGAAATCGTGTGTACCCCTAATAAGGGTACCGGGGGTTCGAATCCCCCCCTCTCCGCCAGATCAAAAAGACGTGCTCGTGTTCGTGATTCGTGTTCGCGAGCACGAGCGACGAGCACGATCACGGTTTTTTCCCGGCTGGCAAGACCAGCCGGTAGCCGATCCCGCTTTCCGTCCTCAAAAGTTTCTCGCGCGCGTCGGGAATTTCGATTTTCTTCCGCAAGTGCGTCATGTAGACGCGCAGATACTGCGATTGTTCCTCGGCGTTCGGCCCCCAGACTTCCCGCAACAATTGCTTGTGCGTGACGACCTTGCCGGCGTGCTGCGCAAGGATTTTAAGCAGCGCGTATTCCGTCGCCGTAAGCTTTATCTCTTCTCCCTTGACGCTTACGGTACGGCTGTTGAAGTCGATGGCAAGATAACCGGCTTGAAAATAAGCGTCCTCGGAACTCGAAGGCGAGCGCCGCTGGATCGCGCGGAGGCGCGCCAAAAGTTCGGCCGACTCGAACGGCTTGGTGACGTAGTCGTCCGCGCCCGCGTCCAGCGCGGCGACTTTATCCTCCGGTCCATCTCTTACGGAGAGGATAAGGACCGGAACGCGGCTCCACTCGCGCAGGCGTTTTAGAACCGCCATTCCGTCCATGTATGGCAAGCCGAGATCGAGCAGAACGACGTCGGGCCTCCGGAGCGCCACGTCCGAAAGTCCCTGCCGTCCGCTCTCGGATTCCATCACGCGATAGTCTTCCGCTTCCAGCACGACGCGGAGCAATCGGCGAATCTGCACTTCGTCGTCGATAATGAGAGCGGCAGGTTTTTCGCTCACGCTAATTTCTCCACAATGTCCGCCTGCATGGTCTCGACGGGAATCTCCAGCGTGAATTCGGCGCCGCCGGTTTCGCGATTCGCGGCGCGCGCCGCGCCTCCATGGGCGCGCACGAAGCCGTCGACGATCGCAAGTCCGAGTCCGGTGCCGCCCGGACGGGCATCGGAGGCGCGATAAAACATCTCGAAGATCCGCGGCAAGTCGGTCTCCCGAATTCCTTTGCCTTCGTCCAGTACCGATAATATCAGTCTGTTCTCGTCCATCCGCGCGCGAATGATGATCTTGCTTCCCGATCGGCTGTTGGCCGAAGAGTTCAACAGCAGGTTGCAAATGCATTGTTCCAAAAGCGGTTGGTCTACTTTGACCATCGGCAGGCTCGGGTTGGTTTCGATGGCGAGGGCATGATGCGCCACGTTTTCGCCGGCAAGATCGATCGCCGCTTGAATGAGTTCGTCCACGTCGCACCAGTCCACCTTCGGCCGGATGACTCCGGATTCGATGCGCGTCATTTCCAATAAGTTGTTGATCACCCGGTGCTGGCGTCGCAGGGCCAGCTGGATCTCCCGAATCGTTGCCAGGGACCTTTCATCGTCGCCGATTTGTTTGGCCAAGACATCGATGCCGGTTTGGACGGCCGCCAGAGGAGTTTTCAGCTCGTGCGATACGCTTTCCAGCAATGCGCGGCGTAGACGCTCGGAAGTTTCCAGGATTTCCGCCCGCTTGAAGGCTTCGATCACGTGATCCTTTTCCAGAGTCAAACCGATCAGCAGCGCAAAAGCTTCGAGCAGCTCTCTCTCGCTCGCGTCGAAGGATTTCCCCGAGGGGGAGCGGACGCACAACACGCCCATCACGGCGGTGCGTCCTTGCAAAGGAAAAAGAAGAGATTCCGAGTCTTGCGGCGGCTCTGCCGATTTCGTCGCATGCGCCTGGCGGGCAAAGGCCCATGCGGCCGCTTTCTCTTCCTGCTGCGAAAGAGCGAAAGAGCTGGCGGGGTGCGCGAGCCGCGAAAGCGAGTGGTCTTTCAGCCGCAGCAGGAGCGCGGCACGCGCGCCGAAAACGGATTCGATTAAACCGACCGCGGCGCCGAGACCGGTGTCCAAATCGGTGGCAAAAGCGGCCTGGTGCGCCAGCTCGTACAAGGCGGCGGTCCGTCGCTCCCGCTGCCGCTCGGCGATTTCGCTCCGGCGCAGGCGGCCGGTGAGGTGACCCATCGCCATCGCCACGATGAAGAACATCGCGAACATCATGCCGTCCTCTAAGCGGTCGATATAGAAGGTGAGACGCGGCGGGATGAAAAGATAATTCCACAGCAGAGCGCTCGTTGCCGCCACCGTCAAGACGGGACCGCGCTTCAATCTCAAGCCAAGGGCAACGACCAAGAGAAGATAGACTAACGCGATGGACAAATATCCGGTGAAAGGCTCTAAAAGGAAGGAAACGACCGTTGCCAGCGTAACGGAAATCGCGGCTAAGACATACTCGTTCATTGTTCCAATGAACCTGCTTACGGGCGAGACCGAGCTTCCATGCGGAGATCCGCCAAAATAGCATCGGTTTCCGGCCGTGTATAGTTCGCCAGCCATTATATCGCGGCTGTTGTATGGGTTCTAAGACGAGATGCTAGATCAGTCAAACGGTTTATGAGGCGCCTTCTTTTTGTTTTGGCGGGTGCTCGCTCCGATAACGCGCCACTTTCCGATGCCAGAGCCATTCCTCGATGCTTGTCAAAATGGCAAATAAGAGAAGAGCCGCCCAAAGAGCGAGAGCGGAATCCAGCACCTGTAGAGGCAGAACACCGGGCCACATCGCGCCGACCCAAACCGCGCCGCTGACGATAGCCAATAAATGGAGGATAAACGACTTGGCGGCGCTCATTCTCGCGTAGGTGAAGTGGGCTTCCAAGAGCCTGCGAAGGGAGGCACTATCGGGATCGAGATCTCTATTGACGGTGAATTGCAGCATCGATCGAAGATTACTTTGGTTAAGGCCACCCTTGTTCATCCTAGTTAGGCATCCTGGAATAGCCAAATTAAAATTCGCGGCTGAAGAGTTAAAAAATGATTAAGAACCCCCGCGCGGCCGAGCGATTTTTGCCGGCGTTTTCTTGCCTGGCTGGGAGGGAAAAACTCGGATCGGCAGGATCATCATGTCCAAGCCGTTAAAGTATAGCCTTCGCTGCAAAGCGTAGGGCGTCTGGTTGTGAAGCAGGCGGGCAAGATAAGGCTCTTCGTCGAAAACCAACTTTCCGGCGTAAAAAATCGAGCGCGGGAAGTCGACGGATACCGCCTTGCAGAGTTTCTCGATTTCGGCGAGGAGATCGACATTCAGGGAATATCGCGACTCGGCATACCATCCGAGGCAGTTGGCGAACTCTACCAAACTTTTAAGATCTTCTTCTTTCGATTTCCTTAGATTGTCGATTTCTTTAAGGCCTTTGAATTGTCCGGAATCGATGACTCCGACCGAAACAAAGACGACATTCTTAAAATGCCCGGGGAATAATCGTTGGATGTTCAGCAAGGAGTGAACGGCGACGCCGTCAAAAGCTCTGGCGACGATGACCGCGGTCGGCGCGCCGGGCATTTTAGGCGGCACGGGATTAAGATCCGGCCTGAAGGGGATATCGATGAGAGTTTCGTCGAGAGCCTTTAACGCGGTTCGCACCCGATTGTAATGAGACCGCACGACGTAACAGAGGAGAATAAAACCCGTGGTAATAAGCACGGTGACCCAGCCGCCCTCGGTGAACTTTTCGACGATCATCGCCGTCAGGATGGAAAGGCAGAGAATCAGCCCCGCGATGTGGATGGTGATATGGCGCTTCCAGTCTCGATACTCGTTTCGGTGACGGATCCAGTAGCGAACCATCCCCGACTCCGAAAGCGAGAACGTGAGAAAAACGTTGATCGAGTACATGAGCACCAGAGTCGTTGTATCCCCGCGCGTATAAAGCAGCGTCAGCGCCGCCGCTACGGAGATCAGGATGACGCCGTTCTGCACGGTGAGACGCTCCGACAGATGCGCGAAGCGGTGCGGCAGCCAGGAGTCCGACGCCATATTCGCCATGACGCGCGGGCCGTCGATCAATCCCGTCTGAGCTGCGATTAAGAGAATCGCGGCCTCGCTGGCTAAGCCGGCGACGACGAGCCAGTGGCCGAGCGGCAGCCCGGCCCAACGAAAGCCCGAGGCGAAGCTCTCGATCAAGACCGCGTTCAACGTCTTTCCCTCGACGGGGACGGCGTGAATCAGGAGGTAACAGATGAGAATGCCGCAAGCGGTGGCGGCGAGCGAGGTCGCCATATAGAGCATCGTCTTTTTGCCGGTCTGTACGGTCGGCTCGCGCATAATCTGCAATCCGTTCGAGACCGCCTCGATTCCCGTGTAAGTGCCGGCGCCGCGCGTATAGGCATAAAGAAACAGCGCGCCCAGACCGCCCCAGCCGACCGTGGCTACTCCGTTTTCGAAACCCAGACGCACTTCCTGCATCACCGCTGGAATCGCACCCAGGTGCGATGCAATAGTGCCGAGAATGACCACGAGGTGGGTGACGATGAAAAGCAGGAATACCGGAGCTATGGCTGTCACCGATTCTTTGACCCCGCGCAGATTCATGATCATGAACATGCCGATGACGACGAACTCGAGGGCGAGCTTCCACGCGTGCAAGTCACGCGGTAGAAAACTGAATATGGCGTCGGCAGCGGCGGCAATGGAGACCGAGATCGTAAGAATGTAATCGACGACCAACGCGGAGCCGGAGACGACGCCGAAGCCGGAGCCGAGCAGTTTCGTCGCTACGATGTAGCCGCCGCCGCCGAACGGGAAATGCTCGATGATGCGCGAGTAGGCGTAGGCGATGACGAAGATCGTAATGCTGGTGGCGAGAACCAGAGCTACCGCGAGATAATGCTGGTCGCCGAGCGCGCGAAACGCCTCCTCGGGTCCGTAGGCGGAAGAGCTCATGCCATCGGAGCCCAGGCCGACCCAGGCGAGGAACGCGGCGAGCGAGACCCGATGGAAGACCGCCGGATCCAAAGGGTCCTTGCCTTTTCCTAACACGATATTCTTGAACGACAGGCCTCCGCCGGAGGTTAAAGTCATTTTCATGGCGGAGCTATCCTCATTCGCCGCGTTCGCCCATGCTTCATTTTAAAAAGCCCAGGTCGAGTAGCCAAATTAAAAGTGGCGCCGTGGGAGTTAAAAATTTGTTTACGAGACGGCGCTTGAGGAGGGATATTCGGTCAAAGTTCTACGGTACTTATTGTTCACCGAGACGGCTATGCGTTGCTTCCTCGTATCTTGGAAGAAGTGAAAACCCGGATCGGCAGGATCATCATTTCCATGCCCTCGAACTGAAGCCGCTGCTCCAGCGTAAAAGGCGTGTGGTTGTGGAGCAGGCGGGTGAAAAAACCTTCCTGCTGGAACACCAACTTGCCGGCAAAGAAGATCGTCTTCGGAAAATCTTTGGCGACCGACTTGCAGAGCTTCTCCAGCTCTTCGATGAGGTCGGTTCCGAGCGAATACCGATATTCGGCATACCAGCCCAGGCAGTTGGCGAATTCCACGAAGCTCTTGAGATCTTCTTCTTTGGACCGGCGCAGGTTCTCGATCTCACTCAGTCCCTTGAAGCGGCCGGAGTCGATCTGCCCGACCGAGACGAAGACCAGGTTTTTGAAATGATTCGGAAAAAGCCGGCCGATGCTGAGCAGGGAATGGATCGCCAGTCCGTCGAAGCTCCTGACGATGAGAACGGCGGTGGGAGCATCCGGGTTCTTGGCCGGCACCGGATTTTTCAGGTCCGGTTGGAAAGGGATGTTCATCAGCGTATCGTCGAGGCTCTTCAACGCGCGGCGCACGCCGTCGTAATGAGAGCGGACCACGTAGCAAAGAAAAATGAAGCCCGACGTCACCAGGAGGGTCACCCAGCCGCCCTCGCCGAATTTTATGATGATCGTGACCGCGAGAATGATTCCCGTGAACGACAGCCCGAGACCGTTGACCAACAGATAGCGCGCCCAGCGTTTCTCGCTCTTCCTCACCCCCCACCAGTGTCGGCACATCCCCAACTGCGAGAGGCTGAAGGTCAAGAAGACGTTGATGCTGTACATGACGACCAGGAGCCTCACGTCGCCGCCGGTGTAAAGGAGAAAGATCAGGGAAGCGGCGCCCATGAACCAGATCCCGTATTGAGTGACGAGGTTGTCGCTTAGATGCGAGA
The DNA here is from genome assembly GCA_036504975.1 of Candidatus Binatia bacterium. NCBI lineage: Bacteria > Candidatus Binatota > Binatia (SeqCode) > Binatia bacterium. Next base: position 26,503 of record DASXUF010000076.1, read on the forward strand.
AGCGGTGCGGAACCCATGAGTCGATCGCCATGTTGGAGAGAACTCTCGGGCCGTCGATGAATCCGGCCTGCGCGGCGACCAGCAGGATGGCGGCCTCCGTAATCAGAGTTACGACCACGAGAAGGTAGGCCGTGTCCAGTGAGAAAAAATTTCCATACACCTTTGCGAACAGGCTGGCGTTCAACGTTTTTCCCGGCTCATGGACGACCTGGTTCAACAGATAGCAAAGCAGGAGGCCGCTCGCGGTAAACGCCAGCGAAGTGGCCATATAAATCATCGTCTTCTTTCCGGTCTGAACCCGCGGCTCGCGCAGCGCCTGAAGCCCGTTGCTGACGGCCTCGATGCCCGTGTAGGTCCCGCCGCCGAGGCTGTATGCGTGGAGAACGAGAAAGATGGTCGTCCATATTCCCAAACCCTGAATATCGCCGACCGTCCTTTGATAGGTCGTCGCGGCGAGCACCGGAACGTCCGCCGCTCTCGGAAAAATTCCGATGCCGATGGCAAAAATGTGCGCGACGACAAAGAGGAGAAAGATAGGCAGCAAGAAGAGGACGGATTCCTTAGTGCCGCGAAGGTTGAGATAGATCAGAAGAAATATCAGGGCGAATTCAACCGCCGGCTTGATCGCATGGATCGACGCGGGAAGAAAGCTGAAGATTTGGTCTCCCGCGCTGGCCACTGAAATCGTAATCGTCAGCATGTAGTCGACAATCAGGGCGGAGCCGGAAGTCAGCCCGATCTTCGGTCCCAAAAGTTTCGTCGCGACGAGGTAACCGCCGCCGCCGGTGGGGAACAGCTCGATGATGTGGCTGTAGCTCTCCGAAATGACGAAGACGGTTACGGCCATGAGGAGGGCCAGAGGAAGAGCGAGAAAAAAATGCTCGCCCAGGGCCAGGTAGGCCTCTTCCGGTCCGTAGGCCGACGAGCTCAGTCCGTCCGCGCCCAATCCCACCCACGCGAGAAAAGCGACGAGAGAGACGCGGTGAAAGACCGTCGGATCCAGCGGATCTTTGGGTTTGCCGAATAAAATGTCCTTGAGGGAGGAAATTCTCAGGTTGTTCATGGCGGCGGCAAGCAGGTTTTGCCCGTTACTTCAACGCTAGCAAAGGCCGCCGGGATTGACTAATTAAAATTCGGCGGGGAAGGATTAAAAAAACGTTAAACGAAGCAAACAAAATCTTGATTCTTACGACGGATCGTCGTAGTGTTTCTTGTGCGGAAGCGGCAGCGAAATCGGATGTCGATTGCTGATAGCCGGGTCCTGTGCAAGGCGGTCCCGCAAACCCCGTCAGGTCCGGAAGGAAGCAGCGGTAGCGGCGTCACCCCTGTGCCACAGGGTAGCCTGGCTGTCAGCAATGGGCATCTTTCGCCTCACCCCTAACGCCTCACCCCTCACGTAAGGGGTCAGGCGTAAGGCGTGAGGCGATGCCTCTTCGGATTCATGTCCTATTTAGTTCTCGCCCGGAAGTGGCGGCCGCAGCGGTTCGACGACATCGTCGGCCAGGGCCACGTCACGCAAGTTCTGCGCAACGCGATCGCCGCGGGCCGGATCGCGCACGCCTATCTCTTCACCGGCGTGCGCGGCGTGGGCAAGACGACGGCGGCGCGAATTCTCGCCAAGGCCCTCAACTGCGAAAAAGGGCCGACCGCGAACCCGTGCAACGAATGTTCTCAGTGCGTCGAGATTACCGAAGGCAGGTCGATCGACGTTTACGAGATCGACGGCGCCTCCAACCGCGGCATCGACGAGGTCCGGCAGATCATCGAGAACGTCAGGTACCAGCCGGCCAAGAGCCGCTTCAAGATCTACATCATCGACGAGGTTCACCAGGTCACCAAGGACGCGTTCAACGCGCTCTTGAAAACGCTCGAAGAGCCGCCGCCGTTCGTCAAGTTCATTCTCGCCACGACGGAGCCGCACCGCCTTCCGGAGACGATTCTCTCGCGCTGCCAGCGGTTCGATTTCCGGCGCATCTCGACCCGCGAGGTCGTGCGCCGGCTCCGCGACATCGCCGAAAAGGAGTCGCTCAGGATCACCGACGGCGCGCTGCTCCTGCTCGCGCGCGAGGCCGAGGGCAGCATGCGGGACGCGCAGTCGCTGCTCGAGCAGATCCTCTCCTACGCGGCGCCGGAAGCGGCGGAAACGAATATCGACGAGCGTCTCATCGAGGATATCCTGGGAGTCACGGAGCGCCGCGTTTTGTACGAAATTTCGCAGGCGGTGATTCAGGGCGACGCCAAGAAGTGCGTCGATCTCGTCGCGCAGGTGGTCCATCAGGGCAAGGACGTCACGCGGCTTTCCAAGGAATTGGTCGAGCACTTCCGCAATCTGCTGGTGTTGTGCCTGACGAAAGCCCCGACGGAGCGCGCCGGCGCGCGCGCGCCGGAGCAGTTCGCTCTGCTTTTGGATCTGCCGGATCAGGAGATCGAAGAGCTCGGGCGCCAGGCGGCGGATCTCGCGCCGGACGCTTTGCTCGATTACTTCAGATTCGCGGCCGAAGGGGACGAGGAGGTGGCGCACTCGCCGTATCCGCGCTTCGCGCTGGAAGCGACGCTGATCCGGCTGGCGACGCTTCCGGCGACGCTGCCGATCGGCCAGCTTCTCGACCGGCTGGAGTCGTTGGAGAAGAAGCTATCGACCGGCGGGGATTCGAAGCCCGCTTTGCCCCGGGCCCCGTCGAAACCGGTCGCGTCTTTCGCGGCCGATCCGGGGACGCCGAAGCCCGCGGCGGAGGCGCGCGATGAGAGAGCGCGCCCGGCCGCCGCCCGGCCGCCGGCGGGCGACCGAGCGGAAGTTTGGGAAAAGTTCGTCGCCTACGTCACTCAGGAGAAAAAATTCTTGGCCCCCCATCTGGAGCAGTCGCGGCCGCTGGCGCTGCCGCCGGAACGTCTCGCGCTGGAAGTGGACGGACGCCTCCATTTGAATTATCTCCAGGACCCCGAGAATCTCAACGCCCTGAAGGAAATCGCGCGCCGTTTTTTTTCCGCCGACGTCTCCGTCTCGCTGGCGCTCCAGGAAAAGAAGCAGCGGAGCGAAGCGGCGAAGTTCGAATCGAGCGGCGCGGCCGGTGCGCCGGACGTGGTGCAGGAGGCGCTCAGAATCTTCGGCGGCTCCGTCAAGCAGGTGAAACGGGCGGATTAAACGGCGAAAGGAAACCGCATGGCTAACTTCGGCGGCATGGGAAATATTTTCAAGCAGGCTCAGGAGATGCAGGCGAAGCTGGCGCGCGCGCAGGAGGAATTGGCGCGCCGCACCGTGGAAGCTTCGTCGGGAGGCGGCATGGTGCGGGTCACGGTCACCGGCCAGCTTGCCTTGTCTTCGATAAAAATCGATCCGTCGGTCGTCAATCCGCAAGAGATGGAGATGCTGGAAGACCTGATTCTCGCCGCGACCAACGAAGGGCTTCGCCTGGCGCGCGAAATGGCGGCGGAGGAGATGGGCAAAATTACCGGAGGGATGAAAATCCCCGGGCTAACGCCCTGAAGCAATTTTCGATTTTGGATTCAATCTCAATGGGTTCATTCCCCGCAGCTTGCTGCGCAGTGGTAGTTCGTGGCTCTGCTAGAGTTGGTCATTCCCGCATGCTTTTAGCGGGAATCCAGGCGAATTTCGGACTGGACCCCCGATTAAAACATTCGGGGGTGACAACTTGGGGGAAAGTCATCCGAGGGCCTCTTGATACCCCGAAGTTTGTTGCGGGGTTGTTCAATCCAAAATCGGCAATCCAAAATCCAAAATGAGCAGCTATCCCGCGCCGCTGGCGCGTCTCATCAAAGAATTATCCAGGCTTCCCGGAATCGGCGAGAAGACGGCGGCCCGCCTTGCCTTTCACATACTCAAAGAAAAGGCCGAGGACGTGCAGGAGCTGTCCGAGAGCATCGGCCGCCTCAAGCGCGAGCTCGGTATCTGCCGTACCTGCTTCGGTCTCAGCGAGGTCGATCCGGGCCGCGAGGACGGAGCGCAATGCGGCATATGCCGGGACCTCAGGCGCGAGCGCGAAAAGATCTGCGTCGTGGAAGAGCCGTCGGACGTGATGGCGGTGGAGAAGTCGCAGGAATATAAAGGGCTCTACCACGTGCTCCACGGAACCATCTCTCCGCTCGACGGCGTCGGACCCGACGCCTTGCGCATCAAGGAACTGTTGGAGCGGGTCGGAGCCAACGGCGTGCGCGAGGTGATCGTCGCGACCAATCCCACGGTGCAAGGCGAAGCGACCGCGCTGTATCTTTCCAAGACGCTCAAGCCGCTGGGGGTCAGCGTGACGCGGATCGCGCGCGGCCTGCCGATGGGCGGCGACCTGGAATACACCGACGCGGTGACGCTCGGCAAAGCGTTCGAAGGCCGAAGAGAAATTTAGCCAAGATATTTGAAATTTTGGGATAAAGAAAAGATCGGAAAGAAACGCCTCGCGCAAAGACGCCAAGCGCGCCAAGTTTGGAGAAATATTTCTTTCTTTGCGTTCTTTGCGTCTTGGCGCGATAAATCTTTCTGGAGTCGTTCTGTTCAATATTTTCGACGTAAGTATCTAGGAAGAGCAATGCGACGGCGTCTGTACCTTCTAGCGCTCGGTTTGTTTCTGACCGCCTGCTTTCCCGTGGGACGGGACTTCGCCACTTTTCCCGTCGAGAAACTACAGCCCAACGTTACGACCAAAGAGCAGGTCTACGCGGATTTCGGCGAGCCGGTCGAGAAAGGATCGGACAGCGGAAACGAAAGCTGGACGTACTATTATTATCTTTACTCCGTCGTCGGTCCCCAGCGGCAAAAACGCCTGCACGTCATCTTCAATCGGGACGGCACGGTGAAGGATTATTCTTTCAGCGCGAGCTGATTCAGGTGAAGTCCTACACCGAGTACCTCTGGTTCCAAACCAAAAAACAGCGCGAGTTCGTCAACATCACCGCCAAAGCGGAAGAAGCGCTGGAAAAAAGCCGGATCAAGGAAGGCATGATGCTGGTCTCGGCGATGCACATCACCGCGGGTGTTTACGTCAACGACGCCGAGGACGGGCTCATCCAGGACATCGAGGAGTGGCTGAATCGCCTGGCGCCCGAGGGGGTGGATTATCGCCATCACCGGACCGGCGAGACCAACGGCGACGCCCATCTCAAAAATCTGCTCATCGGCCATCAGGTGATTCTTCCGATCACTCGGGGGAAGCTGGATCTGGGTCCCTGGCAGCAGCTTTACTACGCGGAATTCGACGGCCGGCGGAAGAAGCGCGTCATCGTCAAGGTGATCGGGGAGTGAGGACTTCAAGGAAGGGGCGATGGCGAAGAAGCTGATTTCGGAATTCATCGGAACCTTCAGTCTTGTCTTTGCCGGAACCGGCGCCATCGTTATTAACGACGTGAGCGGCGGCGCGGTTTCCCACGTCGGCATCGCCGTGACCTTCGGTTTGATTGTGATGGCGATGATCTATACGCTGGGCGATATTTCCGGAGCGCACTTGAACCCCGCGGTCACTCTCGCATTTTTCGCCGCTCGCCGACTCGATCGCAGCCTGGTCGCGCCGTACATTTTAAGCCAGTGTTCCGGCGCGCTCCTTGCCAGTGCCGTTTTGTTGCTCCTGTTTCCCGATCATCCCGGTCTCGGCGGCACCGCGCCCGCCGGTCCGAGTGCGCAGTCGTTCGTGCTGGAAGGAATACTCACCTGCATTTTGATGTTTGTTATTCTTGGCGTGTCCACCGGAGAAAAAGAAAAAGGAATTATCGCGGGCATCGCGGTGGGATCGGTCGTCGGGCTGGAGGCGTTGTTCGCCGGCCCGATCTCCGGCGCGTCGATGAATCCGGCGCGATCCCTGGCGCCGGCGTTGGTATCGGGTCATTTCGACGGCTTGTGGATTTACCTCGCGGCTCCGGTCATCGGAGCGCTGGTCGCGGTGCTCGGCTGCCAGTGCGTGCGTGAGAGGGGCTGCTGCTCCGCGTCTCAAGCCAAGGCCGCCTGATGGATCGACTGTCGCTCTTCGGCCTGTTCGCGGTGACCGGGATGCTGGTTTGCTACGCGCTGGAGGATCGCAGCCCGTGGTTTATTCTGGCGTTTGCGGCGTTTTGCGCTCTCGGATCGGCCTATGGCTTCCTGCAAGGCGCCTGGCCGTTCGGAGTGGTTGAAGTCATTTGGTCGGCCGTGGCCGTCCGTCGCTGGCGGCGGGTAAGTAATTTGCTCACGTGAAAAAGAAAGTTTTGTTCGTCTGCGTCCACAACAGCGCGCGCAGCCAGATGGCGGAGGCGCTGTTGAATCAAATGTGCGGCGAGCTGTTCGAGGCTGAGAGCGCGGGCTTGCAACCGGGCGTGCTCAACCCTTTAGCCGTCGCGGCGATGCGTGAGATCGGCATCGACATCGGCGGGAACGAGACCCGCAGCGTGGCCGATGTCGTCAAGACCGGCCAAAGATTCGACTACGTCATCACCGTTTGCGATGAGACCAGCGCCGAGCAATGCCCGCTCGTTCCGGGCGGCGGCGCGAGAGCGCACTGGAACTTTCCCGATCCGGCGAAGTTTGAGGGTACGTGGGAACAACGACTGGAACAAACCAGAGAAGTGAGAGACGCGATCGAACTCAAGATTACGCGGTTTTGCCCATCCAACTGTCGAGCGGTAGCTTAGCTTCGGCGTCTTCGACGGGCAGGAAAACCCGCACCGTAGTTCCTTTACCGATTCTGCTCTCGATCTTGAGCTGTCCCTGATGCGCCTGGACGATGTGTTTGACGATCGCCAGTCCGAGTCCCGTTCCCCCGAGTTCTCGCGAGCGCGCCTTGTCCACTCGGTAGAATCGCTCCGTCAACCGCGGCAGATCCTTTTCGGGTATGCCCCCGCCGGTGTCGGATACCGCGATCTCCACCACGGGCAAATGATGGTTCGCGCCGGCGGCCAAAGCGGCGCTGACCTCGACCTCGCCGCCGGCGGGCGTATACTTCACGGCGTTGTCGATCAGGTTGATGAGAAGCTGTTGCAAGCGGTCCGAGTCGCCGAGGATCGCAGGCAATCCGGGCGAGATATCCTTAGACAGTGAGATATCTTTTTTTCGCGCCTGATCGCCGAAGATTTCGAGCACTCGCGCAATCAACTCCGCGGGCTGGAGGCGCTCCCGGGTTATCTGAATCTTGCCGGATTCCAGGTCCGACAAGGCCAGCAGGTCGTCGATCAGTCTTCCGAGCCTCTCGGAGTGGCGGTAGATGATGGTGAGAAAATTTTCCGCCTCCTTGGGATCGGCGGGCGGAGATCGCAGCAGAGTTTCGGCGTAGCCGCGGATCGCGGTGAGCGGCGTGCGTAGCTCGTGCGAGACGTTGGCGACGAAGTCCGAGCGCACGGTCTCGAGGCGCTTCAGCTCCGTGATGTCGTGAAAGACCAGGATATAACCGAGCGCCTTCTGATCGGCGTCGCGCAGGCTGACGGCGGACACCCGAAACCACTGGCCATGATCGAGGCAGACTTCCTTGGCGAAGCAGTCCGTGGAGCAGTCGCAGGCGAGGACTTCTTCCAGAAGTTTCTTCATTTCCGGGTGGCGCGAGACCTCCATGAAGGAGGCGCCCTGGAAGGTCTGCGTCGCGGGCAGGCCGAACATCTTCTGCGCGTTCTGGTTCAAAAGAATCAGCCGGCCTTGGTTATCGACGACCAGAACGCCTTCGCTCATGCAGCGCAAGATCGAATCGACCTTCTCTTTCTCGCCGACGACGCCTTTGATCTTTTCCTGGATGGCGCGGCTCATCTCGTTGAGGTTGCGTTCCAAAAGGCTGAGCTCGTCCTCCCGGTCGATGTGGATCGATTGCGGGAAAGAGCCTTGGGCGACGCTCGCGGAGAATTCCACCATCGACTTGACTCTCCGCTCCAACAGGCGGGAGAAAAAGAACGCCAGCAGGAGACCCAGCGCCGAGAAGACGAGGAGTCCGGCGAGGATGGCATGGCGGATGGAGCCTTCCGCCGCTTCGACGGCGTTCAACGGAACCGATAGGCGAATGATGCGTTTTTTTTCTCGATCCAGCGTCGCCTGGTAGAGCATTTCGTGGTGAACGGTCGTGCTGTAGCGCGTGCTGCTTCCGGCTCCTTTGGCCAGGGCTTCCACGACCTCCGGACGAGAGCCGTGATTTTCCATCGCGGCGGAAGACTCGTCGGAATCGCCCAGCACCTTCCCGTCCAGGGCGATGACGGTGATCCTGACGCCGAGGTCGCGCGCCAGCTCGCGGCAAATTTGATCAAAAACGGCTCCGGCCGAATCCAACGCCAGCAGCCGGCTTACGATCGCGGCTTCGTCCCGCATCTTTCCGGATAGAGAGGAGATATGAAAATCTCTGACGACGAAGGCGGCGTAAAGATAAAAAAGGACGAACAGAAGGAGAACGACGGCGAGGTAGGACAGGAAGAGCTTGACGACGACTCTATTTTTCCAGGGCCTTTTCATCGAATTTGTAGCCTACTCCCCGAACGGTGAGGACCCATTCCGGCTTGCGATCGTTTTTTTCGATGGCCTTGCGCAGGCGTCGAATATGGACGTCGACGGTGCGGGGATCGACGAACACCTCGCCGCCCCATACGCGGTCGAGCAGTTGATCGCGGTTGAGCACCCGGCTGGGATTTTGGACCAGAAAGCGCAGCAACTCAAATTCCTTGAGCGTGAGACGCACGGGCTTGCCGCGCACGGATGTTTCATAGGTCGAGAAGTTGATCTTCAACGGGCCTTTTTCGTACACTTCGTTTCCGCCGGCCGCGGCCGGCGCGTCGGTGCGGCGGAGGATCGCTTTCACGCGCGCCACCAGCTCGCGCGGGCTGAAAGGCTTCGTGAGATAGTCGTCGGCGCCCATTTCCAGCCCCACGACCCGGTCCGCCTCGCCCGCCTTCGCGGTCAGCATGAGAATCGGGATGCGCGCGGTCTCCGGCCGCTCGCGCAGATTGCGGCAGAGCTCGAGGCCGGATAGGCCGGGCAGCATCAAGTCGAGTATGAGAAGGTGAGGCCGCTCGCGCTGCAAGAGCTTGAGAGCTTTCTCGCCGTCCTCGGCCTCGACCACCTGAAAGCGCTCCTGTGCGAGGTTATAGTGGACGAGCTTGCGGATGTCGGGCTCGTCTTCGACGACGAGGATTTTCTTGGCGGCCATACGCGGGTTAGATCGATTGAGGGATATCTTTCATATGCCGTATGCTTTTGCCTTTGACCATGAAGACCACCATCTCGGCGATGTTGGTGGCGTGGTCGGCGATCCGCTCGAGATATTTCGATATCGAGCTGATCTTCATCGCGCGATTGATCGTGTGGGGATCTTCGATCATGAAGCTGATCGTCTCGCGAAAGATCTGGCTGTTGAGATCGTCGACCTCCTGGTCATCTTTGCAAACCTTCAAGGCGAGGTCGGTGTCTTCGCGCACGAAGGCGTCGAGGCTCTCGCGGATCATGCGTTCGGAAGTCCGCGCCATGCGCGGGATGTCGATGTAGGGCTTGAGCTGCGGCTCGACGTTAAGCTCCAGGGCCCGCTCGCAGATGTTGACGGCCATGTCGCCGATCCGCTCCAGATCGGTCGTGATCTTGAGCGCGGTCGTGATGAAGCGTAGGTCGCGCGCCGCCGGCTGGTGCAGGGCGAGCAAGCGGATGCAGAGATCGTCGATCTCCACGTCGAGCCGGTTCACCTCATGGTCTCTTTGAATGATCGTCTCCGCCAGCGCGGAGTCGCGCTCGACGAGCGAGCTGACCGCTTTTTGGATCTGGTTCTCCACCAGGCCGCCCATGTAGAGGATGTCCTCGCGGAGCTTCTTCAGGTCCTCCTCGTACTTTTTATCCGTGTGTTGCGCCAGCATGGATAACTCCTTTAAACCGCCGAGCGTTTAGCCGAATCTCCCCGTAATGTAGTCCTCCGTCTGCCGCTTCACGGGCGTGGTGAAGAGCCTGCCCGTCTCGCCGAATTCTATCAATTCGCCGAGGTAGAAAAAAGCCGTCGCGTCGGACACGCGGGCGGCCTGCTGCATGTTGTGCGTCACGATAACGATTGTGAATGTATGCTTCAGCTCGTGAATCAGCTCCTCAATCTTCGCCGTCGAGATCGGGTCCAGCGCCGAGCAGGGCTCGTCCATCAGCAGCACCTCGGGCTCGACGGCGAGCGCGCGCGCGATGCAGAGGCGCTGCTGCTGTCCGCCGGAAAGGTCGGCGGCGCTTTTGTGCAAGTTGTCCTTGACCTCGTCCCACAACGCGGCGCGCTTGAGATTCGTTTCCACCGCCGTGTCCAGCCGGCGGCGGTCGTTGATGCCGACGATTCTAAGCCCATAGATCACGTTTTCATAGATGCTCTTGGGAAAGGGATTCCACTTCTGAAAAATCATTCCCACGCGGCGCCGGAGATTGATGACGTCGGTGGCCGAATCGTAGATCTCGCTGCCGGCGAGCTTGACGCTGCCGGTGATCCGAACGTTCGGGATGAGATCGTTCATGCGGTTGAGACAGCGCAAGAGCGTCGTCTTGCCGCAGCCCGAGGGGCCGATGAAGGCCGTGACCTTTTTTTCGGCTATTTCGACGCCGACGGATTTGAGCGCGTGAGTCGGACCATAGAAAACGTCCAGGTCGCGCACCTCGATGATCGACTTGGCGCCGGCCGAGCCTTTTGCGTCCACTCGGTCATTTCCCGTGACGGCGGGCTCCATCCTGATCTTGGGGATCTCCGCTCGTTCTTGAAGCTGCATCTTACCTCCCATCAGGCTTCCTTTTCCACTCCGATTCCAGCTACCACCGGATTCGCTTCCTGAAGCGGTAGCGCAAATAAATCGCCAGGCCGTTCATCACCAGCGTCATGAGCATCAAAACCAGACCCGCGGCGGCCGCATTCAGGTGGAATTCCTCCTGCGGGCGGGAAACCCAGTTGAACATCTGGATCGGCATCACCGTGAACGGGGACATGAGCCAGTCGAACGAAATAAAAGGAAACTCGGCCTTGACGGGCGAACCGGGAAGGAAGGCGATAAACGTCAGGGCGCCGATCGTGATCAACGGGGCGGTTTCTCCGATCGCACGCGACAGCGCGATGATGACTCCGGTCAAAATACCGCCCGTCGAATACGGCAACACGTGGTCTTTGACCATTTGCCACTTGGTCGCGCCGAGGGCATAGGCGGCCTCGTGGATGCTGCCGGGAACGGCGCGGACGGATTCCCGCGTCGCGACGATGACGATCGGAAGAATCAGCAAAGCCAGCGTCAGTCCGGCGGTGAGAACGCTTTGTCCCAAACGCAGTTGGTACACAAACAGTCCCAGGGCCATGAGGCCGTAAACGATCGAAGGGACGCCGGCCAGGTTGGCGATGTTGATTTCGATCAGAGCGGTGAGCCAGTTTTTCGGCGCGTACTCTTCGAGATAGACTCCGGCGGCGACGCCCATCGGAACGGCGGTCGACGCCGTCACCAGCATGACCAGGGTCGTGCCGACCCAGGCCGAGAGAATCCCCGCCTGCTCGGGAAAGCGCGAAGGGAAGGAACTGAGAAATTGCGCGCTCAGCCGGTCCGCGCCGTCGAGCGCCAGGTCCAGGATCAGGGCGGAAAGCGTAATCAAGCCGACGAAAGTCGCCAGCAAGCCGAAAATCGCGAACGCCCGGTCGTAAAATTTACGCCGCGACGCCCCGGCGCCCCGTTCGGTTCCCGCCGGAGCCATTTTAATAAATCTCCCGGAATTTCTTGCGCAACAGATAGCCGGCGATGTTGAAGACGAGCGTCATCAGCATCAACGTCAGCCCGGCGGCGAATATGCTCTGATACGCGACGCTGCCGTGCGGCAGATCGCCGAGACTCACTTGCACGATGTAGGCGGTGATCGTCGCCGCGCCTTCCATGGGATTCAACGTCAGGTTGGGCTGCTGGCCGGCGGCGATGGCGACCACCATGGTTTCGCCGACGGCGCGCGAAAAGCCCAGGACATAGGCCGAGGCGATGCCGGAGAAAGCGGAAGGAACGAGCACCCTCAGAGCCGTTTGCAGCCGGGTCGCGCCCATGGCATACGAGCCTTCCCGGATCTGCACCGGCACGGCCTTCATCGCGTCCTCGCTCAAAGAGCTTACGTACGGAACGATCATGATGCCGATCACGATTCCGGCGCTGAGCATGTTGAAGCCGGGAAGATTCGGCAGCAGCCGCTGCAACAGAGGCGTCACGAACAGCAGGGCGAAGTAACCGAAGACCACGGTCGGAACCGCGCTGAGAAGCTCCAGGGCGGGCTTGATGATCTCCCTAACTTTATTGGTCGCGTACTCGCTGAGATAGATGGCGATGACGGTCCCGAGCGGCAATGCGACGAGCAGTGCGACCGCCGAAGTGACGACCGTCCCCGTCACCAGCGGCATGATGCCGTAGTGCGGATCGGTGAACAGCACGGTCCACTGCGTATCGGTAAGAAAGTCTACAACGGAGACATGCCTGAAAAACTCGGCGGACTCGTAGAGAAGGATTCCAACGATGCCTACCGTGATGCCGACCGACGAGAGCGCCGCTAGAAAAAGCAGCGCTTCGATGATCTTCTCGCCCAACCGGCGCGCCAACAGACCGGCAAGGCGTTGCGCCGCCGCCGGCGCCGCCGTTTCCGCGTAATTGGAAGGGTTCATAGTCTATGGAGGGCATCCCGAGGCTGCCCTCCGAGATTTCACGCGCCGCCTAAAATTTCCCCTCGCGCTTGAGCAGCTCTTCGATCTTGATGCCGACCTGCGCTTCGCCGTCGAACACCGTTCCGATTTTGCCTTTTTGGAAATGCTCAAGGCCCAACGTGTATGCGTTGGCGGGGAGCGCCACGTATTTAACCTGCTTCACGAGCTTGGCTGCGTTCTGCATGTAGAACTCGACGAACTCTTTGACTTCAGGCTTGCCGGCCGCTTTTTTGCTCACGTAGATAAAGATCGGCCGGGACAGCGGCTGATACGTGCCGTCTTCGACGGTCTTCGGTGAAGGCGCGACCGGACCTTTGCCGCCGTCGATGGGCACGGCTTTGAGTTTTTTCTGGTTCTCGATGTAGTACGCAAAGCCGAAGTAACCGAGAGCGTTCTTATCGTTGGCGATTCCCTGGACGAGCACGTTGTCGTCCTCGCTGGCGGTGAAGTCGCCGCGGCTGGCCTTGGCCTTGCCCACGATCGCTTCGGTGAAGTAGTCGAACGTGCCGGAATCGGCGCCCGGACCGAAGAGCTTCAGCGGCGCGTTCGGCCACGTCGGACGCACCTGGTTCCAATGGGTCACTTTGGCCTGGGCGCCCGGCTCCCAGATTTTTTTCAAGTCGGCCACCGTCAGAGACGAGATCCAGTCGTTTTTAGGATTGACCATCACGGTCAATGCGTCGAAAGCGACGGGCAGCTCGTAATATTGGACGCCCGTCCCTTTGCAGGTCTCCATTTCTTGCTTGAGGATCGGCCGCGACGCGTCGCTGATATCCGTCTCGCCGCGGCAGAACTTCTTGAAGCCGCCGCCGGTGCCGGAGATGCCGACCGTGACTTTAACTTTGCCTCTTTTTGCCTTCTGGAATTCCTCGGCCACCGCTTCCGTGACCGGGAACACGGTGCTGGAGCCGTCGATTTGAACGATCTGCGCCGCCGTTTCCGGCACAGCCAAGCTCGAAATCGCCGCCAGCGAACCACCAACCAACAGCGCCATAAACAGCCAATACCATTTGTTTCTCATCTTTCTCTCCTCTTCATGTTTAATTTGGCCAAAGATTGTTACAAATTTGTTACAGAACCATGAATGTTCTGTTGCAAGGACTGCGGCACGGAAACTCCATAGCGGCACCTCCCGCGTGAAAGCGATCGTTGCTCTTTCCGGCTCCCAAGCTAACGATAAAATCTGACTGCAGGATGAAAACGATGTTAAGTAATCATGAAGAGCGCTGCCCAACACTCCTTTGGTTGTAAAAGACAAAGGTGCTATACGTCTGGCTGGTTCCGAAGCGCGCGGGGGTTTGTATGAGTTATTCCGAGATCGGATTGAGATTGGTTCTCGCCATATTGCTGGGCGGAGTTATCGGTCTGGAGCGGGCGTCCGCCCAGAAGCCCGCCGGCTTACGGACCAATATCCTCGTCTGCATGGGCACGACGATGTTCATTTTGATCGCTCTCATGGCTTTCGAAGAATATCCCCAGTCCGCCGTCGATATCACCAGAATGGCCGCCGGAATCATCACCGGAATCGGCTTTCTGGGCGCGGGGACCATTCTGCGCACAGAGACTGGCGTGCAGGGCTTAACGTCGGCGGCTACGATCTGGCTGGTCTGCGGAATCGGCATGGCGATCGGCCTGGGCTACTATTTTCTTGCCGCGGCGGGCGCATTTCTTGGATTCGTAGTCTTGAGACTCCTCCCGTTCCTGGAAGCGAGATTCAAATAATCGCCGTAACGCGCTATGTGACCCGTCTCTTTATATCCGCGTGAACATCTGCTACCCCTCGTGGAAGTTCTTTCTGCAATTTCAGCCATCTGATGAAAATCAGCATCTGGAAATTTCTCGGAGCCGACCACCTGCCGCACGACTCGCGGCGCAAGCTCGGCGTCGTCGCGCTGCTCTACTTCATTCAAGGCAGCCCGTTGGGAATTCTTTGGGAAGTTCTGCCGATCTATCTGCGACTGCAAGGAATCTCTCTCGCGGCGATCGGCGGCCTGCGCCTGCTCGAGCTTCCGTATTCTTTGAAAGTTCTATGGTCGCCTCTGGTGCATCGCTACGGCGACCGCCGCGTTTGGATTTTTGGCTGCATGGGGGGCGTCGCCCTCGTCGTGGGGTTTCTGCCGTTTGTGGACGCGACGCAAGTGACTTGGCTTCTCCTCATCCTGCTGCTTGCGCTGACGACCCTATCCGCGACGCAGGATGTCGCCATCGATTCGTACAGTGTCGGTCTCGTCCGTCGCGAAGAAGAAGGGCCGGCCAACGGCGTGCGCGCTTCCGCTTACCGCGTGGCGCTGGTTGTTTTCGGAGGCGGCGTTGTGTTTCTGGCCGCGATCTTGGACTGGAGCAAGCTCTTCGTTTTGGCCGGCGCCATGCTGGCTCTTTTGGCGCTCTCGACGCGGGCGATTCCGAAATTGACCTTGCCCGAAGAGGCGCGCGTGCATTGGCTGGCGGGCTTTGTCGGCTGGGCCGGCACCTGGCGCGTCGTTCCGCTGGTGCTTTTTGTTTTGACGTACAAGTTAGGTGAATTCGCGATCGGTCCGATGGTGAAACCTTTTTGGGTGGATTACGGAAGCTCGATATGGCCGTTGAAAGAGGATCTCGTGTTTCAAATCGGATTGATGCCGACCACCTTCGGCATCGTCTTGAGCGTGGCCGGCGCGCTCGCCGGCGGAGCTTTTATTTCCCGCTTCGGCATTTTTCACGCGGTGTGGTTTCTCGGTTTGCTCCAGGCGACTTCGAATCTAGGTTACTCGCTGGTGCAATGGATGGACCTGGGTCGCTTCGGTCTCTATGGCGCTTCGATTTTCGAGTCTTTCAGCGGCGGTCTCGGAACGGCTGCATTTCTAGCGTTCCTCATGAACGTGTGCCAAAAAGAACACGCCACCGTCCAATACGCGTTCTTGTCGTCGATCTTCTCGCTTACCGGCCGGCTGGTGGGAGGGATCAGCGGGTTCGGGGCGGAGCGATTCGGTTATGGAAATTATTTCGCTCTGACGTTTCTCGTCTCGCTGCCCGCGTTCTTAGTCTTGCCTTGGATCAAGTCCTGGATTCACGAGGCGCCGAAGGAGAGTTGACTGCGCGGCTTGACGACAATTCGCTCAGCAACGCTTTCCACGCGGCGCGCTCCTGCCTGGGGTCGGCCAGGGGCCGCAATCCCGCGC
This sequence comes from Candidatus Binatia bacterium, assembly GCA_036504975.1. Lineage (NCBI taxonomy): Bacteria > Candidatus Binatota > Binatia (SeqCode) > Binatia bacterium. Next base: position 42,263 of record DASXUF010000076.1, read on the forward strand.
AGTGGGATTTCAGTTGCCGGTAAAAGCGCGACTCGCTCTCGGCCCTGCGGAGAAGTCGAACGAGGGCGCGTGTGTCTCCGGCGGGGAAGTAGCCGGGATAATGTTTGCCGAGGGTGCCGATGAGGCCGGATATCTTCGAAGCGACGACGGGCACCGACGAAGCGATCGCCTCGGACAAAACATTAGCGCTGCCTTCCATTCGGGAAGTTAGCGACAAAAGATGGCTGCCTGCCAGCAAACGCCGCGTCTTCCAATGTGCCAGCTCTCCCAGCCAGCGGTAGCGCGGATTGCGCGCCGCCTCGGCGCGCGCCCGTGTCCCCATTGCCTCGTTCATCGCCCGGCCGACGTGCACAACCTGAATTTTAGATGAGGCGGGGAGGTGGCGTGCGGCCCGGGCCGTCCGCAGGGGATCTTTTTCCGCACGGAGGTGGCCGATGACGCAAACCTTGAAAATATGATGGCGCCGCATTTGGCGTCGGACACGCGACGCCGATTGATAAATGACCCGCGTCTTCCGTCGCAGCCGGCGCGGCAGCTCCGCCAGGCCCATCGGTTGGAGAACGATCAGCCGGTCCGCCAGATCGAGTGATTGCTGGGCGGCTCGGCTGGTGCGGATATCCCGATAGAGGTCGGTCCCCGTCAACGCGACGACCAGCGGCAGATCAGGATATTGCTTTTTAAAAAGCCGGATCGAGTCGGCGCTTTTCCGAGCGTGGAGAGCGATCAGGAGATTGCACGCCTCGCCGCGGTAGGTCTCGTCCACGAAGACTCGATGCCCCAATTGCTTGAGAATACGTGCCCACCTAAGCGCCGTGATGCTGTTGCCGTTCCGATCCATCGGACCGGCCGGCGTGACGATTCGGATTTTCATCTTTAGAGGGCGCAAGTGCGGAAACCCGCCCACACGTCGCGCCGGTCGGGCGTGTAAAAGTTGCGCCAGGTGTTGCGGATTAGACGCGCGCGCGTCGCCCAACAGCCGCCGCGCAGAACTTTATGCGTACCGAACCAGGGCTCGGAATATTCCTTGTAGGGATCGACGACAAAGCCCGGGTAGGGCCGGAAGTCGCTCGCCGTCCATTCCCAAACGTTGCCAATCATCTGGCGGCAGCCGAAGGCGCTGTCTCCTGCGGGCAGCGCGCCGGCTTCGACCACATCCAAAGCGCGGCCGTCGAGATTCGCGCGCTCCGGGGTCGGAGGTTCGCCGCCCCAGGGAAAGTTTCGTTTTTTTTCTTTGACGTGAGGTTCTCCAGCGGCGGCCATCTCCCATTCCGCTTCCGTCGGCAGCCTGCGGCGCGCCCACTTGCAGTAAGCCTCGGCCTCGCACCAGTTGACGTGCATTACGGGAAAATCTTTTCGCAGAGGCGCATGTTGATCGAAGATTCGCTGCAGCCAGCGGCCGTTGGCTTCCTTTTTCCAGTAGACCGGATGTTCGGTTTTGCTCGGCGAGAATGCCGACTCGTATTCCTGTTCTCTTTTGAAGAATTTGGAAAAAGACCGATCGAGCGCCGGCGAGCCGCCGGTTTCCAGCCAGCGCCAACCCCCTTCGCTCCACAATTCCCGCCGGCGGTAGCCGCCGTCGTCAACGAACCCAGCAAACTCTCCGTTCGTCACGGCTCCGCGCGCGATGCGGAATGGTTTGATATCGACCGGGTGTGCCCACTTCTCGTTGTCGAAGACGAACGGCGCGCCCGGCGACGCGCCCAGCATGAACGTGCCGCCGGAAATCTCTACGTCACCGGACAAGATTCCGCCGGATAATTGCGCCGTCGTGTTTTGCTGCGGAACGCTGAGTTTCGGCGGCGCATAGCCTAGAGTTTGCCTCGTGTAGGCTAGCGCCTCTCCGTGCATGTCTTCGTGAAAGAGGACGAGGAGATAAAAGTAGATTTCCTCCGGCGACGGATCGCGCGAGTTGAGCGCGCCGGTGACGCGGTTTAGCACCGCATCGATATATGACAGCGTATCTTTGCGGGAAGGGAGCAGAAGCTCCCAACGCGTATCGTGGGCGACGTCCGTGGAGTTGTAGAGTGCGTCGCCACCCTCGACGAGAGGTTTTTGCCCGCGCAGATGGCGCAGGGTCCAGAACTCCTGTGTCCAGGCGACGTGGCCGATCTCCCAGAGCGGCGGATTCACGATCGCGAGCCGCGGCCCGATCATCTGCTCGTCATTGAGATCTTCGATCAACTCCAGCGTGCGCTTGCGCGCGTCCTTGAGCAGACGCACGAGATCGGCGGCAGAGATGTTTGTAATATCCGTGTCCATACGGTTACGTTTTACGACAGGCGTCGCGGGCGATCAAGAAGAGAGCGGTGGAGATGCAACGCAGGCTAAGGCGCGAGGAATTTACCGCTAAGTGAAACGAACTCTTCCGCCGCGTCCCATTGAGCAAGATGCTTACATTTGTCCAAAAGGTGGAGGTTGAGTGTAGGAAACCGCTCCTTGAGCGCAGCGGCTCTGGCTGCCGCGGAGCTGCGGTCCTGCTTGCCATAGATCATTAGCAAAGGCACGAGCAGTTGGTGCAGACGCTCCCAAATAGGCACAGCATCTTTGCCGCCGCCTCGCGGAGCTTTTGCTCGCTCAAGGAAAGCTTGAAAATTCTTGCCTACGCTCATGCGATGGCGCTTCTCCAAGACTTCCGGTGTAATCAAGGAATGGTTGAAGAGATTGTGTTCCAGCAGCGCGCGGGTATCATTGAGACTAGGCTCGGAGCTTCCTCCCTCTTCTCCCTCCCCACCGCCGCCTTTTCCGCTTTCAGCCAACGGGGGAAGCAGGCTGCCGGTCGCGAGCGCGACAACCTTGGAAGTCCGATCCGGCTGATCGAAGGCGAGGCCGACCGCCATGTTTCCGGCTTGCGAGTGGCCGACGAGACTCGCCTTTTTAATTCGCAACGCGTCCATGAACTGAAGGATGAATCGGCGTCGGTAAGCTACTGAAAAATCTCTAGGATTGTCGGTGAGGCCGAAGCCGGGCTGATCGAAGGCGATGGCGCGGAGGCCATGGCGAGCCAGCGGCTCGAGGTTGCACTCCCAAACGTCCGCCGACGAGCCGAGCGAAGCGCCGTGCAATAGCAAAACTTCCGTACCGCTTCCTTCTTCGAGGTAGCGGGTCTTGAGACCATCAACCTGAACGAATTTCTCAGTCGGCATGAGATAACTCTTACAAATATCAACGCTTGAAAAATATTCGGCTTAGCTGGTAGCCCTTCCGCCGGGCTGCGGGGTCAACCGATCAAGGACGGCCAGTGTTAGACGTTCGTTGCGGGAAGCTGTTTCGGAGGCGCGCTCCAAGGCCTCGGCAATTTTTCTGCCTTCGTATAGGCCTACGACTAATCCGATAATCACTACCGCCATGATCACGAGCGTGTTGACCCATATCAGCGTGGTGATGTCCATTCGCCCTCCTGAATTTGTTTACACTTTCATTCGGAAGATTTCCATTGTTGGATGGAAATCTATGCGTCCGACACGTCGATCAGCACGCCGTCGGGGTCGGCGAGATGGTATTTGCCGAAAGGACACGACGCGGTGAACAGCTTGAGCCGCGCTGCGCCCTCCGGCCCGCCGCCGATGGGGCTGGGTGAGAGCCGTGGATTTCGTCCGATCAATGTCTCGAGATCCTTCTTGAACGCCTCGACGCTCTCCACCTTGAAACCGATATGCTCGGGCGCCGGCCGCTCGATGCCGGATCCCGCATAGTCGTTGATGTTCCACGGCATGACGATGAGAGTCACTCGACCGTCCGACAAGTAGTGGTTAGGATCGCCGGCCGGTTTTTCCTGGGCGCGCAGCTCGAACAGATCGACGTAGAACCGCGCCAGCAGTTCCGGCATGACCGTTCTCAGACCGAAGTGGCTGATTGTGCGATCCTGTTTCCAGTCGCCGTCTTCGTAAACGTCGCGGCGATTTTCCATTCCCTTCTGTGAAAGATCGAAGACATTGCCCGCGGGATCGTGCGCGCTCAGCCCGGCGAACGGCCGGTTGCCGGGACGCTTGAGCACGTTGACCGACGGGTACTTCGCTTTGATTCGCCCCAGAACCGTTTCGACGCTGTCCACCTCGAAGCCAAAGTGGTCGAAGCCGGCCTGTCGACCCGACCTACGCGGGTTGATGTTCATGCCGACGTAGCCGTCGCCGACGACGACGGCGCTTTCCGGTTTCGCGCGCGGCGAGGTGCGCAGGTGAAACAATGCTTCGTAAAATCGTCCCATGAGAGCGTAATTTTCGCTCGCAATGGCCATGTGCTTGATTTGTGCTTTTGCCATAAGGTCCTCCAGTTCAGTCGTGCCAGATTTCGATTCTCCCTCAGCCTTTCGCCTAGGTCAAGCTCTTTTGCAGCAGATGCGTCCAGGGGCGCAATTCTTTAGCCCAGGATTCCCGGCTATGCTTCATCATGTACCGATGCGCCGCGGACAGAGTCGAGATTTCCTTCGCCTCCAACGGCAAAGGCTGGGTCTTATCTTTCTGCCCGTTGAGGCGCCCGAAAAATCTCCGCAGCGCTCGCCAATGCGGCAGGGCGTCGTTGCCGCAGCGCTGTTTGATGATCCGCTCCCAACTCTTTTCCGGATCGTAAGCGGCGGGCTCGGCGGCGTAGTCGAAACAGGTTGCCAGCGGGATAAAGCTCAACGATTCCTGCAGCAGCGGGTTGTTGAGGTAGCCGTAGACCAGCTCCGGGAGGCGCGGATCGCGGCCGTTGAGCGGATCGACGTGCATCTCCGCGGACATGGAAATGTCGTTCACCGGATAATTGTCCCAAAGGATCAGCGCATGATTGATGCGGTGCAAAGCCCGGCGCGTGTCCGCCAGCGTAATTTTCTTGCACACGACTTTCGGTCCAGTCCAAAAACAGGCGACGGATGGCGGAAGGCGCTCGGCCATATTCTCCAGGAAGTTCGGTTCGAATTCTCCGAATACCCGCGCCAGCATCGGATCGTCCGTATAGTAGGAAGGGCAGATCCACCACTCCACGTCGCTCCACCGCGCAGGCTGGCGCGCGAGGATTTTCGCCAGCCACTCTCCTTCGGCGCGCGCCAGGCTGCTGCCGAAGTATCTTCGGTCTTTCTCGTGTTCGAGATGCGAGGGAATATCGTCGAAGAGGATGGCGAACGTGCGTACGCCGGCGTCATAGAAGCGCTCGGCCTTAGCGAGCAGAATGCGAACCGGCGCATCGTCGCCGAACCGCAGGCCCTTTCCCGGATGAAAGCCATAGACGAAATCGATTTTGTGTTTCTGCGCGGCGCGGACGAGTCGCAGCATCTCCTGCCATTGTTTCAGCGGATACGGTCGATGCCACTTCTCGCGGTGGTAGGGATCGTCTTTCGGCGCGTAGAGATAGGTGTTCATCCCGCGCGCGGCGCCGAATTTAAACATCGCCGCGCGGTGCTTCATGCTCCACGGCGGTCCGAAGAATCCTTCGACGATGCCGCGGCGCTGAAAGGTCATCGGAAGAGTCATGCGCCAAGAATTTGTCACACCGGAAGCGGCACGGCAAGTACTCTTCCTTCTTACGGTTGCAGCTAGAGACGATCCTGTATAAGATCACGTCGTTTGACCAGCCTGCGGCATGAAATCCTCACCGGCTACAAGAGCGCAAAATTGTTTCTTTTGCGTTATTTGTTTGGCGGCGCTGCTTACCGCCGAGGCCTCGGCTGGCGAGACGGGCGATATGGTATCGATTCCGGCGGGGCAATTCATCATGGGCAACAATGACGGACCTTCAGATGAGCGGCCCGCGCATCGTGTCGAGGTGGCGGCGTTTTCCATCGACCGGCTGCCCGTCACGAACGCCAAGTTTGCCGAATTTCTCGACGCTGCCGGGCCGGTTAATTCCGTGGGGGAGGAACTGTTCGACGCCGACGATTCGGACGCGCGCGTCCATCGGCGCGAAGGAAAATGGGCCGCGGACAAAGGTTACGAGAACCACCCCGTCGTTGAGGTCTCGTGGGCGGGCGCGCGCGATTACTGCGCTTGGGCGAAGAAGCGGCTGCCGACGGAGGCCGAGTGGGAAAAGGCCGCGCGCGGGACCGACGGCCGAAAATTTCCCTGGGGCCACGAGGCGCCGGACGGTTCGCGCGCTCGGTTCAATGCCGGGTACAACAACACCGCGCCGGTGGACGGCTTTTCCAAAGGCGCAAGTCCGTACGGGGTCGTCGACATGTCGGGCAACGCGTGGGAATGGGTCAGTAGCGCTTATCTTCCCTATCCTTATAACTCTTCCGATGGCCGCGAAAACTCGACGCCCGGCCCGGAGCGGGGCACGAGAGGCGGAGGTCACGATTCTACTGCGGCTGAACTGACCACGACCTTTCGCGGCAAAGGCCTCTCGCGCAACTTCCGCTCGGGCCACCATAACATCGGCTTTCGCTGCGCGCGGTAGGATACAGAGGCCGGCGTTGCTTCCGATTTTTCGCTAAAACGGGTAGGACGTACTCATGGAAGCGAGTCTGTTTCTCAAAGGTTTCGCCATCGGTCTGATGGTCGCCGTGCCCGTCGGGCCCATCGGCCTGCTCTGCGTCAATCGGACTTTGTCGAAAGGACCGACCTACGGGCTTTTTTCCGGGCTCGGAATTGCCACCGCCGATGCACTTTCGGCCGGCGTCGTGGCGCTTGGACTCACGCTGGTCTCCGGCTTCCTGATCGATCAACAGGTGTGGCTCCGGCTGATCGGCGGAACTTTTCTTTGCTACATTGGAATCAAAATATTCTTTTCTCACCCCACCGAGGTGTCGGCCGCAAATAATAAGGAGAGCAGTTTGTTTCGTGGCTACGCTTCGACCTTCTTCCTGACTTTAACCAATCCTCTGACGCTTCTTTCTTTCGTCGCGATCTACGCCGGCTGGGGGCTCGAAGACCTGACCGGCCACTATCTGGCTTCGGCGCTGCTCACCGCCGGCGTGTTCTGCGGTTCGGCCATCTGGTGGGTGGCGCTGAGCAGCGGCATGCCGGTGGTCAGAATGATGTTCAGCCACTGGGGCCTCCGGTGGGTGCAGCGCGTCTCGGGCGCGATCATCGCCGGCTTCGGCTTCGTCGTGCTTTTCAGTCTGTTCCAGAGGTTGAGAGGATAGAAAGGTGGCGGAGGCGGAAATCATCGAACCAGGAAAAGTTCGCAGCACCGCAGCGATCCCGGCGGCGGCGAATTTGTCCCTCGCCGGACTTCACGTCCTCGCCAATCTGTTTCAATTCTTTCTTCTGCCGCTGTTTCTGCTTCCTTCGAGCCCTGGGTGGGCGCTTACGCTGCTGCCGCTCGCCGCTCTGAACAATCCGTTCTGGAGCTTGCTCCACGAAGCGATTCACGACATGTTCCACCCTTCGCGCCGGATCAACCGCCTGGCCGGAAGATTGCTCGCCGTTTTTTTCGCCTCGCCGTTCCTGGTGCTGCGCTTGAGCCACCTGCTCCATCACAAGCTGAACCGCTCGCCGGTGGAAGCGACGGAGCTGTACGCTCCGGAGAAAAGCTCGAGGGCCCGCGCTTCCCTCGGCTACTTCGCACATATCCTGGGCGGGCTTTATCTGTTGGAATTGGCGAGCCCGCTGCTGTTTTTTCTCCCCAAGGTTATTCTCCGCCGCATGGAGCGAAAATATTTCAGCGGCGCGGATCTGCCCGGGAATCTGATGCGGGGATTGATGCGCGACGAAGGCATTCGAGAGATGCGCGCCGACGGACTGGCAATTCTGGCGCTGTTGGCCGCGAGCGCCGCGAGCTATGGCGCCAACTGGCCCTGGCTCGCCGGCGTCCTGCTCGCGCGCGCTTTTCTCATCTCGTTCCTCGACAACGTCTATCATTACGGCACTCCGGTGGACGACACCTTCTACGCGCGCAACCTCTCCCTGCCGCGGGTGTTTTCCGCCAGTCTACTTCACTTCAACCTGCACGGCATCCATCATAGAAATCCCGCGATTCCTTGGGCCGGTCTTAGCGAAGCGTTCCGCCGCGAAGCGGGCGCGTTCGAAGGCAATTATTTTTTCGCGGCGCTCCGTCAGTTCGCGGGGCCGCTGACTCGATCTGAAATGTCTTCGCGCGCGCGTTGAGCGATGAGTGTTAGATCGAAGTGCGCCGCTGCGCGCAACCCCCTCACCTTAATCCTCTCCCCCGTCGCGGGGGAGAGGGAAGGGTGAGGGGGAGAAACGAAATAAAATGGCTGAACAGATGAACAACAGAAAAGTCCGCGTCGGCGTCATCGGCGGCGGCTACGGACGGAATCACATTCTCGCCTATCAGGTCTGCGACAACGTGGAGGTCGCCGCCTTTTGCCAGCGAACGCGAGCGGGCGCCGAAAAGAGCGCCGGAGAGTTTAACATCCCGAATATCTACACCGATTACCGCGACTTGCTGCAAATGAAAGAGCTGGACGCGGTGAGCATCGCCGCGCCGCCGAATCTTCACGGTCCGATCGCGCTGGAAGCGTTCGCGCGCGGACTTCACGTCCTCTGCGAGAAGCCGCTGGCCTTGACCCGGAACGAAGCGGAGACGATGGTCGCCGGGGCTCAAGCGGCCAAACGGGTTCATATGACCGCTTTTAATTTTCGTTTCATACCCGCGCTGCTCCGCGTGAAGGAGCTCTTGGAAGAAGGCTACCTCGGCGAGCGGATTTTCCATCTGGACGCGAGCTGGATGTCCGAATCGAGAATAGCCTC
>DASXUF010000077.1 GCA_036504975.1 Candidatus Binatia bacterium
ACAGCCTATGTCAGTTGGCGAATTAATTGCGGCGGGAGCACATGGCAACACGTCATCAGCTTTCGTCGCCGTACAAGCCGCTAAAATTATTTTCGATTTCCTTCGCAGCACCCGGAGGACGAAGAGGAAAACACGTCTTTCGGCCCTTTGTCGATTTGGAAAGCGTTTTGGCCCTAAGGTTAGGCTTTTCTTCGGCGATTAGATCTTTGCTCTTTTTCATTGCGTGCCTGAGCTGCGCCGGCCCGTCGAGGGAGATCGCGCCACAGGGAAGGCGGAGTGATGAAGCTACTGGCGGGCCAACCGTATGGCCATCTCGATCTCGGAGACCGCGTCGGGACAATGCGCAATCGCGACGCGCAGGATTTCGTCGGCGATTCCCTCGTCGCAGTCGATCGAAAATCGACGGTCGCCCGTCGGCAGATGCCTGGACAGGTCGGCGGCGCCATGGAGAACCGCCTCGGCCTTGGTGTCCTTGCGGACATGGTGAAGCAAACAGTCGTGCCAGCCGGCCGTAAGCATAATAAAAAAGCGGCCATGAAAGGCGTATCAGCCGCTATTTCCCTATGGTCAAGAGACCACTTTTTGCCGGCGTCGAGGGACCACTTTGACAATTGGGCAGCCGAACCGAAAAAGACCAAGATGCCGAGAGGACTAGTTTTTGCGGCGGCGGGAGATCGCGAGAGAAGTTAGCCAGGTTTTTGAGGGAGGTGAAAGTTGACAATGAGGGGCCAGGACGAAGAGTCTTTAGGCGTGACATGACAATGCGGGCACGGCATCTCCACTACGGCTTTGAGTACATCCTCTCCTTCAGGAAGATCGACCTCGAACGACCGTTTACAGGCTTTACACCTGAGCGTCCATATACCGGCATCCACGATATGGGTTTATAGGTCCGATGAAGTTCGTTTGGCAAGAGGCAGCCGATCATAGCACGCGGCGGACGCCGGGAAGGATGCCGTTTCTGGGGCGTGAAAACGGCGTGTTTTTGGGGTGATTTGCTGGCGATTTGCGGCTTAAAAAACCCGCTTCAAATAATTTGCCACTTTCGTGCAAATAATTCGCTAACTACACTCAGTCCAACTATAAAATCTTAGAGTTAAAAAAAGCGGCGTAAAAATCCAACTCCAACTTTCTGAGCGTAGGGTTTTTAGATCGGAATCAGCGGGGTTTTATAGGCAGGTGAAAATCGACGATGCGGCACCACGTCGGGGCTTCGCCCGGCTTTGTTCCGCAATGCGGGCATGGGTTTTTCAACACCTCAAATACATCATCCCCTTCAGCGAGCTCGACGTCAAACGTTCTATCGCAGGCCTTGCACATCAACGTCCAAGTTCCGGGGTCCACTCCACACCTATAGTTCCGCCGCTCGGGTTCGACAAGGGAGAGAATCACAACACGCGGCGGGCGCCGCGCTTCATCTCAATGCCTTCCCGCCATCTCTAGATTCGCTGTTTGAGGTGATCGGCCAAGCGCAAGGCCAGAGCGACGATCGTAAGCGTCGGATTGGCGTAGCCGGCGCTGGGAAAAACCGAAGCGCCGGCGATGTACAAGTTATCCGTTTCGTGAACGCGCCCGTCGCCGTCGAGGACCCCGAAGCGCGGATCTTCATGCATCCGCGTCGTCCCGGAGTGGTGGTGCGCGTTCGGGTCGGGCCTTTGACCCGGGCGAACCTCGACGCGGCCCAGGCCGGCGGACTCCAACTCCGCGGCCAAGAACGTGCGCAATTTTTCCAGAGCCGCCTGTTCTTCGGCGCGCCAGCGCCAATGCAGCTCGGCTCGCTGGATGCCGAAAAAATCCCGCCTTCGCCCCAGAGCGACGCGGTTTTCCGGATCGGGCTTCCGCTCGAAGTTCACCAACAGCTGAAACGCGTCGCATCGCCGCGATAGGTCGACCACGCGCGACCAGCGGTAGCCCATGGTCGGCTGAAGTCGCCCGCGCCGCCACATGCGCCGCACAAGACCGACGCTGATCGGCCACGTCTTCAGTCGCGGGAAGAGAGTGACGGAGGCGTTGGGCAACCTGTTGTTCCGCACCGCCGATTCGGCAATGGCGATACGTCCTCCGATAATGCTTCCGTCCGGCGCCGAGTGTACGTCGTAGAACCCCGCCTGGGCGAACATCTCGGGCGAACGGGGAATGAAGGTGAGCGCATAATCTCGCAGGTGTTCCATGAAACACCGGCCCACCCAGCCGTAGCGATTTCCTGGCGCGCTCGAGCCGCCGCCATTCGACAGCAACAGACGGGCGTTTTCAATCGCGCCGGCGGCGAGGACGAAAACTCGCGCCCGCGCCTGGAACTGTCCGTCTGAGAGGCGCGCCAGCCTTGCTGTGACAACTTTTCTTCCCGCAGCGTCCGTCTCCAGTCCGCAAACCGTGGCGTGATGGCAGAGCGAGATATTGCCGCTGGCGCATATCTCCCCAGGATACGACCGGGTAAAGATGTCGCCGGCGCCGAATTGATATACCTTGGTACTCAGATTCGCGCCCAGCGGGAAGCCGCGCAGCTTCCCGTCGAACCAATCTTCACCCTCGTATGTGAATGGTCCGAGGCCGCAGAACGCCTGAGCGCGGCGGTAGAAAGGTTCGAGTTGCGAATAGTCGAACGGCCAGCCGCCGTGCGGCAGATCGGCGTGCTCTATGAAATCCCATGGATCGAGCGGCACATATTTCGCTCCCTTGGCGCCGGCGACCGGAGTATTCCAAAGGTGCGTCGTGCCCCCCACCGCCCTGCGGCGGCTGCGGCGGAGCCCGACATAGCGATCGCCGACGACGTCACCGTCGTTGAGCTTCTGAATCCGCCTCTCCGGCCACCGCCCGCCGCTCTCCAGGATCAAGACCCCGGTCTTCGTTCCCAGGAACTCGCGCGCCAGCGCGATTCCCGCCGGACCGGCGCCGATGATGCAAAGATCGGCTTCAAGCGCGGTGCCGTCGGCAATTTTGCGCGCGTCCAGCTCCATCGTGCGTCTATCATTACGCCGCGAGGGCCGGTGTTGACAAGAACAGGCATTTCCGGCTTTGTGACTTGAGTTGTATCGGTATCGAGGATGGAATCAGTTTCTGTGATCATGCCGACGCGGGCTCGGCGTGAAAGGGGCGCGCTCTTCCGTCGCGCCGTCGAAAGCGTTTTGGCGCAGGAGAACGTCCGCGTCGTTCCGCTCGTCGTCATCAATGGACCGGAGCGGGACCGCGAGCTCATCGATGAATCCCGCGCGGACCGACGCCTTCGCGTCATGATTCTCGACGATGCCGACCTCCCGGCGGCGCTTTTGGCGGGACGTAAAATGGTGGATACGCCCTGGTTCGCGGAATTGGACGACGACGACGTTCTACTTCCCGGAGCGTTGGCCGTCCGTCTCCACGCATTTCAGGAGCAGGCCGAACTCGACGCCGTAGTCACGAACGGCATCAAGCGAGATGCCGAGGGCGATAGACTGTCTTTCAAGGACATCTCGTCGGTTCAGCGCGATCCGCTCCGGTCTCTGTTCCAGAGCAACTGGTTGCTGCCCGGCTCGTGGCTGTGCCGGAGCGATAGAGTCGGAGTTGAGTTTTTCGAAGGCATGCCGAAGTTCCTCGAGTGCACTTATTTCGCGGTGCGGCTTGCGCTGGGTTGCCGGATCAGATTTCTCGACTGCCCGACCGTCGTATACTATGCCGACACGCCTGACTCGGAGTCGGGCTCTCGGGATTACCAACTCAGCCAGGCGGGGGCGCTGCGCCGTCTGCTCGATCTCGACCTGCTGCCGGACGTCCGAGCAGAATTTCGAACAAGGATAAGGCACGCGTGCCAGGCAAACGCGCGGCTGTATCTTCAAGAAGGTCGTTTGCACGAGGCGTGGCGCTGGCATCTACAGTCGTTCCGCGAGTTCAGAGGCTGGCGCTCTATCCGCTATACTCCGCTCTTCATCCATGCGCTGCTCAGGTCGCGACGCTAATGCCGCCAGCCGCAACCAAAACTCTCGTGATCGGGATTGACGCGGCAAATCCGACGCTGCTTCGGCGCTGGGCGGAGGAAGGCGCGCTGCCTAATATGCGTTCGCTGATGGGCCGCGGACTCGTCGGCGCCACGCGCAGCGTCGAAGGATTTTTTGTCGGCTCGACATGGCCGTCCTTCTACACCGGAGTGACGCCGGCGCGACATGGTTTCCATTATCTGACTCAGCTCAAGCCCGGCACATACGACTTTTATCGCCCCGCGGCCGATGGAATCGTCGGGCGCGATCCGTTTTGGACTCATCTTAGCCGGGCCGGACGCCGCGTGGCGATTCTTGACGTGCCGCTCAGCCGGATCGATCCATCGATCAGCGGCATCCAGTTGGTGGAATGGGGCGGCCACGATTCGGTCTACGGATTCCAAGCGTCGTCCGCCGAACTGGTCGAGACGATTCGCTCTCGCTTCGGCGAATATCCGCTGGGAACTTCCTGCGACGGCGCTCATAGAACCGCCGCCGACTACCGAACCTTCACCGATCTTCTGCTCAAAGCAACGCGCATCAAGGCGGACCTGACGAAATTTTTTCTCCAACAGGGCGGTTGGGACTTCTTCATGCAAGTTTTTACCGAAGCGCACTGCGCCGGCCATCAGTGCTGGCACCTGCACGACGAAACCCATCCGGCGCACGATGCCGCGTTTCTCGAATCCGACGGCGATCCTTTGCGCCGAGTGTACGCTGCCATTGACACGGCGATCGGCGAACTGCTCGAGGAGGCGGGCGACGCGCGGGTCGTGGTGCTCGCGGCGCACGGCATGTCGCACTGGTATGGGGCGCAGTTCCTGCTTCAGGAGATTCTTTTTCGCCTCGGCGCAACACGTCCGGCGGCTGATACGGAGGCAGGACGCGAATTGTCTCCGGTTATGGCCGGGGCGCGATGGATGTGGAGACGCCTTCCCATATCGATCCGACAACCCTTGCAGCCTCTGCGCCGACGGCTTCGTCCGGAAAGAACCCCCGCCGGAAGCTTGCCGAAGATCGCCGCCCACCTCAGCACGAGCTGCTGCTTCCCAGTGAACAATGGGCTTGCGATCGGAGGCATTCGCCTCAACTTGACCGGGCGCGAGCCGAGCGGGGTTCTGGAACCTGGTAAGGCAGACGAATTCTGCGCGAATTTGAACGCAGACCTCTTGAGCATCGTCGATGAGCGCACGAACAGGCCCTTGGTCAGGCGCGTCATTCGCACGGCGGACCTATATAACGGCGAGCGCCTCGATCACTTGCCGGATCTTTTGGTCGAGTGGAACGATAAAGTCCCGACCGGAAGCACGGCTGTGGGAAAAGGCGCCGGCGCGATGGTGCACGCCCGCTCGCCGAAGATCGGCGTTATCGAGGGCATGAACCATTACGGGCGCACGGGCGAGCACCGGTCGGAAGGATTGTTCATCGCGGCCGGACCGGGTGTGCGACCAGGCGTGCTTGAGAGAGAGATTTCGATTCTCGATTTCGCGCCGACGTTCACAAAGCTACTCGGCGTGGAGATGCCGGGTTGCGACGGGCGTCCCGTCAACGAATTGCTACAGAACAGCTAAGCACCGCGTTCGGTCGAGCCCGGAAAAATGAGCGACTTGATCACGACCGGGACCGCGCCGGAGGAGGGGATCAGCGCGCCGATGTCTATGTAATCGAACTCGCTGAGCGCGATGCCGTCGATGGAAATGACGGGACTGGCAAAGTCCATCTCTTCTTTGAAGTGAAGGCCGAGGATGCCGCCGATGTCGCCGTCGCTCACGAGCGTCAGCGGAAAACCTTTGGCGAGTATATTTTCCAGACCTTCTTTGACGCCGGACGAGAAAGCTTGAAGGCGCGCGAACGTCGCCGAGCCCTCCCAGTGAAACGCGAGCGCCACCGGCCGCTTGCCTTCCGTGAGATCGAGCCGGGCGAGCGCCCGATCAATCGACCGTTTTACGTCGGCCGGATCGATAGCGTCGCCGTCGAAAGAAAAATCGGGGACCACGACGGGAACGTTCCTGACCGGGACCGCGTCCATCGGATCGACGAAGATCGTGCTGCCGCTCACCTGGATCGTGTACTGCGACGCGCCGATCACCGTGGCACGAATCTTCGCCGCAGGTTCCCGCACGGGAATCCCTAAACGCTCGACGCGCCGCTTGACTTCCGCCGCCAAGAGCACGCCGAGATCGCCGAAGTCTCCGGGGTTCTGGTCATAAATAAATTCCGAAACGCCGCCCGAGAACGTGATCGCGTCGATTTTCCCCGAATAGGACAAGGGCGGAATGCGCAAAAGCCGCCGCGTTTCGTCGGAGAGGGACTTGAGACCGACCACCTCGAAGAGGCGATCGGCCATCAACGAAGCCATCGACGGCAGCTTGGATCGGTCGGCTTTTTGGCCCAGCGTGAGATTGAGTCCGGCAGCCTGCGCGAGGAAACGGCCGGCTTCTTCCAGGCGCGTCACGACTCCGTTTCCATCCAGCACGACCAGACGCGCGCCGACATCGAGCGCGGTCACCTCGCGCACCTTGCCGTTGGCGCAGACGGCGATCTTGCTCGTGCCGCCGCCGATGTCGATGTTCATGCAGACTCCCGAGCGCGCCGACTCGGCCGCCGCGCCGGCACCGTGCGCCGCCATCGTGCTTTCCAGGCTGTCGCCGGCGCTGACCGAGACGAAGCGGCCGGCTTCCGCGGCGAATAAATCCGCGATCGCGCGCGCGTTGCGCCGCCGGACCGCTACCCCGGTGAGAATCAGCGCGCCGGTATCGACTTGGTCGCGCTTGAGTCCGGCGCGCTCGTACTGCCGGTTGATGAATTTTCCCAGCGTCGCCACGTCGATCGTCAGATCGTCCAGATAAGGCGTCAGAAAAATTTCCGACTCGCTCAGGATCTCGCGCCGCTTGACGACGTAGCGCGTCCCTTCCTGCTTCATCTCCAGCCGGGAGAAGACGAGATGCGAAGTCGAAGAGCCGATATCGATGCCCACGCTCGTGAGTTTGATCTCGTCTTCGTCGACGATGTGGCGACCGGCGTTGGTAAAACTAGCGGGCATCAATCTCCTATTAAGCATGTAGGGGCAGGTTTAAAACCTGCCCCTACATGCCGTCTACCGACTGTATTCACGCGAATGGGCCGGAAAATCAGGGCTTGCGGTAGAGCGAGTCGTCCATCCTGGATTTAACTCCCTCTTGCTTCAGCGTCTCCTCGTATTCGTTACGCAGGTACGGATCTTCGTCGTAGTACGGAATGGCGGTGCCGCCGTCTTTAATGTCGATCGCGCCGTAGTCGTTATGCTGTTCCCCGGGCCGGCCGCGCTCGCGCCCCGGAGCGTTCGGTCCGAACCAGGCGGAGAGACGAAGCGGCTCTTTGCTGATGCCGAAGTGGGCGTGGAACCAGTTGCCCCCCATCGGCGCGGCGCTGACCAAGCCGACCGGCTCGTAGTCTTGGCGCCGGACCTGATCGCCTTTGCCGTCTTTCCACGGCGTCTGCCCGAGATTCGCCGGCCACGTGTACGTGTAGCCCTTGCCGGTGAGACAGACGAGAACCGCGGCCGAGCCGTGCGCGTGCGCCTTGGAATAGCGGCCGTTTTCGTGCTGTCCGATCCACAGATAAAAATTGTTGCCGGTCATGTGCGGCTCGATGCGCCGATACCCCGGCGAGCGCCGGTTGTCGAGCGGCAGCTCGCAGTTGATGATGTCCGGAATGATGTTGGTCTGGCGCATCGCCAGCCCGCGCAGCGGATCGGGCTCGATCTCTTCTCTGGGCTTGTAATAATCGTCGGTCGGATCGAAGCGGTCTTTGAATTGATAGGGGCAATTGAAAATAAAGTCGGGGTTGGAAAACATGTTCATGACGTTCGGCGCCGTCGTCCCGGCAAGCAACAGCGCGGGGCTTCGCGTCGCGTTGACGATGCGATGCGAGGCGTTGATGGGAATCGAGAACAGCGAGCCGCGCTGCCACTCGAAGGTGAGCTTCTTGCCGTTGCCTTCCGTCCATACCTCGGTCGAGCCGCGTCCGTCGACGACCAGATAAACCTCTTCGTACAGATGTTTCTCCGGGTTGAGCGCCCCGGCCCCCGGAACCTCCACGACGTAGCAGCCCCACAGCCCCTCGGTACCGAGTAGCTGTATAAAAATCCCGTTGCCGCCCATCTTCTTCCATGGCTTGCGCGGCAGATCCTGCACGCGCCGGACCCCGATCTCGCGGTAGATCGGAATCTCCTGCTCTTCCATGTAGATATCGTAAGGCGTTTTCGGGCGGAGAAACTTGCCGTAGCCGGCCTTGGTTTTTTCGTCGGTGGGCGCCTGCCACTTCGACGCGTGCTGGTGCTCGGACATATCGGTTCCTCTCTTTCCTCCCCCGATTCCTAAGCCATTTGGGCAAAAATTTCAACGTTTCGGATACGTGATGCTCTCGCCTGCGACGACGGCGAAGGGGGTCAGTTGATGAAGCTGCGCGCTTGTAGGAGAGAGAATATGGTGTACCTGGCATTGGCGGACGACAAGCGCGTCGGCGATCAGCGAGCGGTGACATCGCCACGGCACCGCCTCGGCGCACATGATCGCCGTCTTCTCTTTCGCGGCGAGCCGTTGCAGCTCTGCGACGCCCGTTCGGAACTCTTCCGTCTGCATATGATCGGCGAAGCCGCGAAAACCGGAATTGCGCCAGCCGAGATTGACCGACTCTTTGGCCGGCTTTCGTAGCCCGCCTAGAATCTTCATATGGCGATAGTCGATTTTTTTCTGGGCGAGCGCCCGCGCGAGATTTTCCGTATTGAAATGCGGCACGTGCCGTGACTTGGGAACGGTGCGAACGTCGATCAGTAGCTGGATGCCGTATCGTTCGAGCAGCGTTTCAAAATCTTCCAGAGTGCGGTTGGAATGGCCGATGGTGAAGATAGAATGCGCCATTTATATCAGTCTCCACAAGTAAAGCGCTCGTGCAAGCGCCGGTCATTAAATTGTAAACGTGGATTTCGCCTGTGCGGTCGAGGGGCGCGAGGAAGAGGGCCGCGGACGTCCGACTAGAGAGGTTCGACTCATGGTACTGCCCTATCGGCCGCAGCCCGAAACCTCGCGCCGTGAGGCCGCGCGTTCGAGATGCAATGTAACGAGCGTGAATAGGGAGTCCTATAAGCTTCGTCTCAACTCGCTGGCGGTTTGGACGAGGAGCCGCGCTTTTTCCAGCGCCAGCTCGCGGCTCACCGTCATCAAACCGCAGTCCGGCGCCAGCAGCAGACGCTCCGGTTCGATGTAATCGAGCGCGGCGCCGACGCGCGCGACGACTTTTTCCAGCGGCTCGGGCGGGGTGTCGCCGGGATCGACGCAGCCGAAGACGATTAACCGGTCTTTGCAGATATCGAGCACGGCGGGATCGAAACCGCTGCGCGCGAACTCGACGGAGAAGCCGCCGACGCGGCTTTTCATGAGCAGCTCCAAAAGCTCGGGGTACTCGTATTCGTGCTGGCGCTTGCCGGCGCCGGGATAGCCGTAGCAGAGGTGAACGATCGTCGGGATCGTGACGCCTTGGAGGCAGCGGTCGAGCGCGCGCACGCCGTAGGCCGCCGCTTTCTCGTGATAGCGCGTCATCGCCGGCTCGTCGATCTGCGCCACGTCGCAGCCGGCGGCTTGAAGCGCGAGCAACTCTTCGTTCAGCGCCGCGGCGACGTCCATCGCGAGCTTCTCTTCGTCGCCGTAGAATTCGTCGTACGTCGTGTCGACGACAGTCATCGGTCCCGGCACGGCCATCTTCACCGGCCGCGAGGTATGCGCCTTGGCAAACAAAAAATCTCCGACCACGGCGACGGCCCGCCGGCGCACCGGTCCAACGACGCGCGGCACCTGACGCTCGACGTCGGTGCGGCGGCGGATTGCCTTGTCGCGCCGGTTGACGAGATCGAACCCGTCCATCGCCGCCAGCACGTGATTGATGAATTGCGGCCGGCGCTGCTCGCCGTCGGTGAGCAGGTCGAGCCCGACGCGCTCCTGCTCGTGCAGGATCGCGATCGTGGCGTCGTCCTGCGCTTCGCTGAGCAGCTCGCCCTCCAGGCGAAACGTCACTTCGCTGCGGTCGCGCTCGGAGAGCCAGTTGGGTCTGGGAAAGCTGCCGACTGTTGTCGTGGCGATGGGAGGAAGTTGCATTGCGCTAGCGCCTATTCGAGTAAACAAAAACTACTTTTTTCTGTCTCTCGTTGAAAGTAACTTCTCTAAAGCTATCAAAAACGGATCTTCGTGTCTCCGATCTGAAACGGAAGGCGAAAAAGATAAGCCGGCATGATCCTTCCGTCGGCGGCCTTGAGTAATTTCAACCGGCCTTGGTCCCTCTTGAGATTTAGCCGCTCTAAAATCTCGCCTTGAAAAATCGAGCAAAACGCGCCGGAGTCCACATAGGCCTCCGTCTTGAAAACTAAATTACGACTGAATAGCGTTAAGGGAATAATCGGGACAAACTGCTTACCGAGCCGCGTGTATGGAAAGGTTATAGAACGCACTCAAGATCTTCTTTGGTAGGGATAGGCGCAATGAACGGCGCGGCATTCGGATGGTTTGATTGTGCCTTCTCGACGAGCTTTGCGATTTGTTTCTTCTCCGCGATACCGATGAGTTCTCCATCCGCCAGGACGATCCATTTCCCTCCATGCTCGCGGACGAGCTGGCCAAAATGTTTTTTAAAGTACCGGTCGTCGGGATCGGAATACGGCGTTTGGATCGAGGCGCGCTGCCGCACGCGAGCCGTCTTTTCGCGCTTCGATTTTCTCATGATGAGAATGATAACTCTTCGGAGATTCTAATTCTACCCAACGCGTTGTGATCTTAAATACTCCCTCTCCGTGGATGTCCTGCAGATCCAGCCGGGTTGTTACCGGCGGGTGGTTTCGACCGGATAGCCGCGCTTTAGCCAGCCCGCGTATCCTTCGGGCATAACGAAGACGTTTCGATAGCCCCGATATTCCAAAAAAACCGCCTTATCGGCGACGTCATAGATCTGGCACGCGCAGTAAAGAACGACCCGCCCGATCCTAGGAATTTCTTCGAACCGTTTCGTCAGCTCGTTAATTGGGATCGAGCGCGCTCCGGGCAGCCGCTTTTCCTGGAACTCCTTGGCCGGACGGAGATCGATAAGCACCAATTTCTCTCCCGAATCCATCATCAGCTTCACTCGATCCGCTGAAACGGTGTCGACGGTATCTTCGACACCGTGGCCGGCCGACGCCGCCGTCGGAAACGACGTCGCGAGCGACGCCAAAAGGAGGAAGATTGTTTTTCCGAGCTTAGTTGCCCGATTGTTTTTCATACTTGACGGTTACGTTCTTGTTGTCCGGTGTCCAGGCGACGGTGCCTTTGGTCCCGGGCGTGTGCTTGAGGATCCAAAATCCTCCACCGGGATCCGAAGAACTCGCGAATACGAGGCCGTTGTCATGGACAAAAACGTCGTCGGCATGGCCGTTGTCGGCGTTGACCCGCGCAAACGGCGGCGGGACAAAATGGCCGGCGCTCTTCGGTCGGTAGGGATCCGCGATGTCAATCGCCCAGAAGCCGGAGTTTTCCCAGGCGCTGAAAATAATATTTCCTTTTATCATGCGCTCGACGTCGTGAATGCCGAACCGCCTTCCCGGACGGTCCGGCGGGCAAAACCGGTTCAGGGGAAGCCTGAAAGTCGAAATCTGGACGGGATTTTTTTCTTCGCGCACGTCGATGACGTGCAGGTAACCGAAAGGACAATGCTGCGGTTGCACCAGCTCGTCGGTCGCTACGATGACATCCGGCCTGCCGCCGTGTTGAGGAACGACGATACCGATGCTGTGCGTGTTGCCTTCCTCCGGCGGCGACCACTTGATCTGACTGATCTTAGTCGGCTTCCGAATATCGCTGATGTCGAGAATAATGACCCCCTCGTCGCGGTATGCGAGATAGGCGCGGTCCTTATAGGTGGTGATATCGTGGAGCATCACCCAGATCTTCGGCAGCCCTTCGCGCAATCCGCGGTCGGGATCGACCCAATTCTCTCCCGGCTTTTCCCCGCCTGCGGTCCACTGTCCCGGAAACCACCAGCGGGAAACTTCCTTCGGCTTGGCCGGGTCGTTGATATCGGCGACGATCAGAATGTTGCCGTGATAGCCTTCTTTGGTCGTTGAAATGAAGGCGAATTTTCCCTGCTTTGGATCTTCATGGAGCCAGAATCCGTGGACCCCCCTGCGCGGCGGGGCGTCGGTCTTAAAAAAGCCAGTCTCGCGCGGCTTGGTCGGATCACTGACGTCAAAGAGACGGATACCGGACTCCCAGGTCTTGATCTTCTCGTCGCGGACGGCCTCCTGGTTTACGACCAGAATATTTTCCAGGACGTCGATATACTGGCTCTGAACGCTCGGGTCGTTTTTTACCTGCGCAACGACGCGAGGCCGCTCGGGATTGCCGACATCGACCACGCTGAAACCTTGATAGTTCGACGTATAGGCATATTTTCCGTCGCGGCTGACGCGGAACTCGGCGACTTGATCCCAACCGTTAAGATCGCTGTAGGAGACAATGGTGAAATTCTCCATCTCCCCATAGCCCGGCTGGCGCTCCTTGGCGGGGCCGAGAATTTTCGTCTGGCCAAACGTATGAGTGGCCGTTGCCGAGCAGAGGAGCACTATGGTTACGAGAAACGACAAGCGAACTTTCAATCCCGCCATTTTTCCGTCCCTCCTGAATATTTTGCGTTACTCGCCGATTCCCACAATCTTAACGCTCGCGTGTTTGGATTTGTACTTGCGATTGAGATAGATCAGCACGCCGGTGATGCCTTCGATCACGTAGGCGTTCTGCGCCGGTCCGGCGTCGTACGGCTTCGCCCCGATGCGCCGGATGATCTCCATCACGCTCTGCTTCGCCGCATCGCTGTCGCCGCAGACCAGCACGTCGCCAAGCGGCGCATGAATGTCCTGCAAGTCCAGCGCCGAGATATTATGCAGCGCGCCGACGACCGGCGCTTCGCCGCCGAGAATCGTCTGCGCCTCCAACAGCGCGGAGCCGGCCGGCGGCACGAACGGCCGCCCCTTTTGCAGCGGCACGACGGCGTCGATGATCGTCTTGCCGCCGAGCTGGCCCTTGAGATCGGCGACGATCTTCGCGTGGCCTTCGTACGGCACGGAGATGACGACGAACTCCGCCGCTTTGACCGCCTCCGGGTTCGTCTCGCCTTCGAGCCTGCCTCCCGGCCGCGTTTTGCTTTTCAGCGACCCGACGACCGTCAGCGCTTTGTCGCGCTCGCGCGAGCCGATGATGACGCGGACTCCGGGAGCCGCCAGGCGCAGCGCCAGCGCCGTGCCGAGATTTCCCGTTCCTCCCACGATAGCGACAGAGAATTCTTTCTCCATGTCTATTTTTCCGGACCCTCTCCCCACCCCTCTCCCTGTCAGGGAGAGGGCGTGGGTGAGGGTTATTAGAAACTGCGAAAGAGATCTTCCGCCTCGGGGCGGAGCAGCTCTTGCGCCGATCCATCTTCCCCCTTTTCTTCGTAACCTCGAATCAATACGACCGGTATCCGTCCCTTTTTTCCCATGACAAGCTCCGCCGCTCCGGCCAGCTCGTCGGCGACCGCCGCAACCGCGGCCCTCAACTCGTAGCCGTAGCTATCCGTCGTTCCGCGCTCGTCTTTGATCGGATTGAACCCGGCGACGCCGACGGCGACGTCCACGGTTCCCAAACGCCAGGCGCGGCCGAAACTGTCGCTGATGATAACTCCGGGCGCGGCATCGAGTTGTGGGAGCCGCTGCTTGATTTCCTCCCGGATCTTTCTCGCCGACGCATCGGGATCGCGCGGCAAGAGCGCGACCTGCCCGAGACCGACGTTCGACGCATCGACGCCGGCGTTGGCGCAAATAAATCCGTGCTGCGTCTCGACGATGAGCGCGGTGCCGCCTTTTCTGACGACGCGCCGGCTCTCGCGCAAAATGACTTCGACCAGCCGGGCGTCTTTCGCCAACTCGCGCGCCAGCTCCGAAGCGCGCGCCGAAGGCTTGATGTCGTCGAGGCGGACGATCTGACCTTCGGCCTTGGAGACGATCTTGTGCGCCACGACGAGAATGTCGCCGCTCGCCAGAGTTACCGATTGCCGCGCGCAGGCTTCGGCGATCAGCGCGCCGATCGAATCGCCCCGGCGTGCCTCGCCGATGCCCGTGAGGCCGATAAGCTCCAACCGGCTCATATTTCACCCGCGGACCGTGCCGCCGCCGATTTCATTTCCATGACCAACGAATAAGTTTCGCCCTGCCCGCCGCCGGACTGAAGAAACCGCTCCAAGTCCTGCGGCTCGTCGATGTCGAGCGCGATGCGCTCATTCTCCAGCACTCGCAACGGCAACTTTTGGGCGGCGACCCGGCTCAGGTGATACGAGAAGCTGTCATAGCCGAAGCGGAGACCGATCGCGTTGGGCGGCGCAAGCAGAAGCGCGTTGGTGCCCATGCGGTCGTGCGACGGCACCAGCAGGGCGAAAGGAGAAACGCCGTCGTGCCGCGAAATTTCTCCGAGTAGAAGCTCGATGTCTTGCGAAGAGAGCAAGGGAATGTCGGCCGGAATGACGAGCGCGGCCCCCACGCCGCGCCGTTTGATGTCCAGCAGCGCGAACATCACCGCCTCGGTCTCGCCTTTTTCTTCCCGTTCCATGATGGCCGTCGCGCCCATGGACGCGGCGATCTCACGGACCTTGGCGTCTCCGGTCACGACGTAGACGGAATCCAGACCGCGCGCGGCGAGCGTCACACGGAGCACGTCGCGCAGCATCGCCGCGGCGAGCGCGGCGCGCTCGGCGGCGCCGAGCAGCGACGAAAGCCGCTGCTTGGCGTTGGTGAATCCCTTGGCGGGGATGAGAGCCGCGATTTTCATAGCTATTGACCTAGGTCATCCTTCGACAGGCTCAGAGCCTGTCCTGAGTTCATCGAAGGGATGACCGGGTACGCATTGACCAATCCGTTCGTGCTGAGCCCTTCGACACGCAGGCCGTTCGTCCTGAGCTTTGTCGAAGGAAACGGCCTGCAACTCAGGACAGGCTTGTCGAAGCACGGCCGTAAATTCTCACAAGAGCGCTAAAAGTTCGCGCGCAAGACGCCGCTTGTCGTCGAGACTGTTCATGCGGATCGGCTGCTCCGCGGTCTTGACGCCGAGCGCTTCGATTCGCGTGCGCCAGTCCCTGTCCTCGGGCGCGAGCGCGAAAAGATCGACCAAGCCGGCGTACCCTTTGGCGACGCCGAAAGCGGACGCATCCATGCCGACGGCCGCCATCAATTTATCCGCCGGGCCGCTCACCGGCGCGCCGCCGATGATCGGGCTCACGGCTACAACCGGCGCGCGAGTCTCCTTGAGCGCAGCCCGAATGCCGGGCACGGCGAGGATCGGGCCGATGCTCGTGACCGGATTGCTGGGGCAGACGATTATCCCGTTCGCGTCGCGGATCGCTTCGAGCACTCCCGGCGTCGGGCTGCTCGCCTCCGCACCGGCGTAAGCGACGCCGCTCACGTCCACCGACCAATGCAGCTTCACGAAATACTCCTGAAAAGAGATTTCTCCCGCGGGCGTTTGAATCCTGGTTTCCACTCTTTCATTCGACATCGGGAGCAGTGCGGCTCTCACGCCGAGCGACTTGCATATCCGCTCGGTGGCTTGTGCGAGCGTCAGTCCTTCGCGCAGCAACCTCGTGCGCGCGATGTGCGTCGCCAGGTCCCGGTCACCGAGCTTGAACCAATTTTCTCCGCCGTATTTTTCCAGCCACTCCAGCGCCGCGAACGTGTCGCCCTGGATGCCCCAGCCTTTTTCCGTGTCCGCGACGCCGGCCAAGGTATAGGCGATCGTGTCGAGATCGGGCGAGATGTTGAGGCCGTACAGGACGAAGTCATCGCCCGTGTTGCAGACGATGAGCAATTTCTCCGGATCGCTTTCGAGGCCGAGTCCCTGAACCAGTTTCGCGCCGCCCGTCCCTCCGGTCAAAACAACCAGCATCTCGTTTCAGGATCGCGGCTGGAGAATCCTGCGAGAGAGTTCATCGTTCACCAACCCATCCCTGCCGCATAAATTTTCCACGTAATCGAGAAGCGGCGGCGGCACGAATTTCTCCGTGATGAACTCCGGATAAATCGGTAGCCGCGGTCTCAGCGTGAAACCGGCTTCGCGCGTCTTTCGCTCCAGCTCGATCAACGCCGGCCACGGCGCTTCGGGGTTGATAAAATCCGGCGTCAGCGGCGAGACCCCGCCCCAGTCGTTGATGCCGGCGTTGAGATAGAGCGGATAACTTTCCGGCGTCAGGTTGGGCGGAGCTTGAATGTTCATCTCGCCGCCGAGAATGAGGCGCGCGAGCGCGATCGTCTTCAGCATCTCTTCCAACGCGGGCGCCGGATGGTCGCGCATCGGAATCTCCGGCTTGGGCAGAAAATTCTGGATAATCACTTCTTGAACGTGGCTGTAGCGCTCATGCAGCTCGCGAATCGCGAACAGCGAATCGATCCTCTCCTCCCAATTCTCGCTGATGCCGATGAGAATTCCCGTCGTGAACGGGATGTTTAGCTTGCCGGCCTCGGCGATCGTGCGCAGCCGAAGCTCAGGCTTTTTGTCCGGCGCGTCGAAATGCGGCCCGGACGGCAGCATGAGACGGGCGCTCGCGTTTTCGAGCATCAGACCGAGGCTAGGGTTGACCTCTTTGAGGCGTTGAAGATCGCCTCTTCCCATGATTCCAGGATTGGAGTGCGGCAACAGCCCCGTTTCCTCCAGCGCGACCTTGCAGGCCTCGTAGAGATAGTCGAGCGTGCGCTTGAGGCCCAGGCGCGCCAGAAAATCTTTCATCTCGGGATAGATCGCCTCGGGCTTGTCGCCCAGGCTGAACAGGACCTCGGTGCAGCCGAGCAGCTTTCCCCGGCGCACTACGCGCAGGACTTCGTCGAGCGACATCGTTTTTGCGCCCGGCTCGTCCGGCGCCTTGCGAAACGTGCAGTAGCCGCAGAAATCGCGGCAGAGATTGGTGAGCGGAATAAAAATCTTCGGCGAGAAAGTTACCGTCTTGCCTTTGTGACGGTCGCGCAGCTCCGCCGCCGCTTGCAGCAGCACGGACAATTCGTCGCCGCGCACCGTTGCAAGCCGCATCGCCTCCTCTTTCGTCGGCGCTTTGCCATCAACCCATTCTTTGATAGCTGTTTGCGTCATCCTCTGCCTGCATAGCCGATAAGCCCCCCTAGATCAACCGTTTGCTCCCCGAGGAAAAGCCCGGTTTTTTCCTTGCCAAGGGCTATTTCCTTAAAATAGGATGCCTGCGTGAAGCCTCCCTTCCATTTATCGTCTACCCCAAACATTCCCAGAAAGGAGTCGTGCCATGACAACGTTGAATAAAGTCGTAGCCGCCGCCATCGCTTTGCTCGTTGGAGCTCTCATCTCGGTCTTCGATGCGTCGCCTATCCAAGCGGGCGAGGCCAAGCAACCGGCCAAAGCTCAGCAACCCAAACAGCACAAGCTTGCCGCGACGCTGGAAACGACACAGTGGGGATGGCTCGATCCCAATGAACCCCCCAAACTCACCGTCGATTCCGGCGACATCGTTTCCGTCGAGACCATGATGCACTCCCATAATAAAATCCAGCCCGGTGTCTCGATCGAAGAGATCGTCGCCTTGCGCAAGGCCAATCCCGGCGGGGGACCGCATTCGGTGACCGGTCCCATCTACGTCAACGGCGCCGAGCCCGGCGACGTAATGGAGATTCGCATCTTGAAGATTACGCCCAAGCCTTTCGGCTTCAACTTCAATCTTCCCGGCAAGGAATTCCCCACGATCGGCGCGCTGGCGCCCGATTTCCCCGAAGGATTCGTGAGATATTTCAATCTCGATCTGAAAAACCGCCAGGCCGAGTTCAAGCCGGGAGTCACGCTCGATCTAAAGCCCTTCCCGGGCATCTTAGCTGTTGGGATCGACCCCAATGACTCCTCGGCCCGCAAGGGCGGCGCCAAGGAGCCGATGGCGCCGGTCTCGACGCTGCGCCCGTGGAAGAACGGCTCCAACATGGACATCAACGAGCTTCAAGAGGGAACTACTATCTTCATTCCCGTCCTCCTCAAGGGAGGCCTCATCGGGGTTGGCGATGCGCATTGCCGTCAGGGAAATGGTGAAGTGAACCTCACGGGGCTTGAGTGCGCCTTCCGTGAGTTCGTGATGCAGCCAATTGTCCGCAAAGACATGAAGCTCGAGTGGCCCAGAATCGAGTCCAAGACGCATTGGATCCTGATCGGCCTCGATGAAGATCTCAACAAAGCGTTCGTCAACGCGGTCAAAGAGACGGTGGATTTTCTCGCCGCGCAGAAGATGGTTCCGATGGATCGGTACGAGGCCTACTCGCTCGCCTCGATGGCGGCCGATTGCCGAGTAAGCCAAGTCGTGGACGTGCGCAAAGGCGTCCACTGCATGATTCCCAAATCGATCTTCGTCAAAAAGAAGTAGTGGGTGCTCCGGACAGTTCCATTTCTCCTGCTGTGGAGCGCCGCGGCTTGGGCCGGCGCTCCGCTGCCGGTCGTCACCACGTCAACGGACTTAAAGGCGCTGGTGAAAGCGGTCGGCGACGACAAAGTCCAGGTTGAAAACCTGGCGCCGCCGCTCGCCGATCCGCACTCGATCGAGGTTAAGCCGGGCCAGCTTGCTAAGCTCAGAGCCGCCGCTTTGCTCGTCAGGATCGGCCTGGACCACGAGCCGTGGCTCGGCACCGCGCTGCGGACGGTTAACGAACCGCGCTTGGTCGCCGGGAGCCCTCACTATCTCGACACTTCCAGGGGAATCCACCTGCTCCAGGCCGAGACTCCGAGACTCAGGGCCGATAAAGGCGCGCATGTTCACGGCCTCGGCAACACGCATTACTGGCTCGATCCGGAAAACGGCCGGCCCATCACGGCGGCGATTCTTGAAGCCCTGGCGCGCCTCGCGCCCGCGGACCGCGGTTACTTCGAGGCCAACAGAAAAAATTTTCTCGCGCGCTTGGAAGAGCGGCTGAAAGAGTGGCAGAGCGCGATGGCGCCGTTGAAGGGCGCGCGCGTCGTCGTGTTCCACGAGAGCTGGCCCTATTTTGCCCAGCGCTTCGGTCTCGTCATCGTCGCGGCCGTCGAGGCGGCGCCCGGAGTGCCGGCTTCGCCGTCCTATCTCGCCGGCCTCGTTCAGAAGATGCGCGACGCCGGCATCCGGCTCCTGATCGCCGAGCCGTACTCCAATGCTTCGATCGTAAAGCAGGTCGCGGCGCAAAGCGGCGCGACCGCCGTGACCTTGATTCCTTCGGTGGGCGGCGATCCGGCGGCGGCGGACTATCTGAGCCTGTTTGATGTGAACGTGAAACGGTTGTCGCAGAGCATCGGTGGAGCACGGTGAAACTTTGCGCCGTCGAAGCATGACTCAAATCCCCCTGTGTCCCCCTTTTTCAAAGGGGGAATTTTCGCCGTAGGGCTTTAACCCCTCTTTGCAAAAGAGGGGAAGGGGAGATTTTGGGCGGAATGAACTGCGAATTATGTTGCGAATTTCCGGGACGGGACGCTAGCTCACGATGACTCTCCCGCTGGAATTTCTCTGGCTGCCGTTTTTAGCCTGCCTGGTCCTAACGGGCATACACGTCTACCTGGGCCTGCACGTGCTCGCGCGCGGCGTCATCTTTGTCGATCTGGCGCTGGCCCAGATGGCGGCATTGGGCATCGCCATCGCGCTGCTCGTCGGCCATCCGATCCAAAGCGAAGGCGCCTACTGGTACGCTCTCGCGTTCACGATGGCGGGTAGCCTTCTCTTCGCGATGAGCCGGACTCATCGCGCGCCCATCCCGCAAGAGGCGATCATCGGCATCGTCTACGCCGTGTCGGCGGCGGTTGCCGTCCTGGTCGTCGATCGCGCGCCGCAAGGGAGCGAGCACATCAAGCAGCTTTTAGTCGGCAGCATCTTGACCGTTAGTATACGAGAGATCGGTAGTCTGGCCCTTTTGTACGGCATCGTCGGCGCGCTGCACTGGGCGATTCGCCGCCCGCTGTTGGAAATTTCCTTTGCTCCCGACGTTGCTCTTGCCAAAGGACGTTGGATACGTGGGTGGGATTTTGTTTTCTACGCTTCCTTTGGCCTTGTCGTCACCAGCTCCGTCCAGATCGCGGGAGTGCTGCTGGTTTTTTCCTATCTGATCGTACCCGCCGCCATCGCGGCTCTTCTGTCCCGATCCGTAGCCGGGCGGCTCGCTCTCGGCTGGACGATCGGCTTCATCGTCAGCATCCTCGGCCTCATCGCCTCCGCCGCGTGGGATCTTCCCACCGGCGCGACCGTGGTGACCACTTTCGGCGCGGTCATGGCGGCCATCGCCGCCTCGCTCGGCCTGATTTCTCTGGTGCAAAAATTTAGAGCCGAAGGTCCGCGCGCGCTCGTCGGAATCGGCATCGCCGTCTTCGGCGCGCTCGGCATCTCCGGCGTGTTGCTTCTCTTCTTTCCAAGGATGGACCATCACTGGCTTAACTGGCTCGAACAACGAGCGCCCTCGCTTGAGCTTGTATTTCTCACCACCGACGAGCGTGAAACCTACCAGGATAGTCGAGAGTCGGTCGAGCGCGGGCTGAGCGAGCTCGAGAATCTCAGGGCCATGCAGCAAGAAGTTCACTGGGGCACGCGCGAGATGTCCGAGGAAAAACAGGAGCGGCTGCGGCAGTATCTCGCCGGCCGGAGCGAAATCACCGCCGGGGACCGGCTGACGCTCGACCATCTTCGCGGCCAAGCGAGGGAGCGCCAGCGCTTTTGGCTGGGGATTCCGCTCTTGGGGATCGGCGCGGCGGGGGTCGCGGCTCTGGCCCGCCTCCGGCGCAGGCGCGCCGGCCGCTAAAGCTTGACACGGCGGCGCCCGAGCCACTAGTCTCGGGTAGCAGACCTTTCTTCGGAGGTAATGCCATGGCGAACGATATGATGGTCATCGACGGCGACGGTCACGTGGTGGAAGAGATGGAGGAAATCTCCAACTTGATGCCGCAGCGATATCGCGACAAATACGGCGGCAACCGTCTCTTCGATCCTTTTCCGCCGCTCGACCACCTCCATTCTTGCAATCTCCACGATCTCCCGCCCGGCTCATTCGCGCGCGTCGGTCCCGACGGCTGGCTGGATTTCTTAAAAGACGTCGGCATCGAGGCGACTGTGCTCTACACGACGCGCGGCCTGGCTTACGGAAAAGTCGTGAGCCGCGATTGGGCGATCGATCTGGCGCGCGCCTACAACGACTGGCTGCACCGGAAATATTTGCAGCTGAGCCCGCGCTTCAAGGGCGTCGGCCTGATCCCGCTGCAGGAGCCGGAGGTCGCCGTCGAAGAGCTCCGCCGGATCGTGAAGAACCTGGGGATGTGCGGCGCCATGCTGCCGTCGACGGGTTTTCAATTCAATCTCGGCCACAAGATGTATTGGCCGATCTACGAAGAGGCGAGCCGGCTCGGCTGCTGCCTCGGCATCCACGGCGGCGCGCACGAGAACCTCGGCATGGACGACTTGAATCCCTACGCGCCAGTCCACGCCATGGGCCATCCTTTCGGCCTCATGATCGCTTTCGCCGGCATCGTCTTCAACGGCATCTGCGATAAATTCCCCAACGTAAGGATCGGCTTCATGGAAGGCGGCGTGGCGTGGCTGCTCATGTGTTTGGAACGCTTCGACCGCTCCTACGAGACGCACATCCAGCACGACCCGCGCGGCGAGTTTTTACAGCTTCAAAAAGGCGAAAGGGTCAGCGATTACATCATCCGCCACATCAAGGCGGGGAGACTCTTCGTCGGCTGCGAGGGCAGCGAGCCGGACCTGGCCCACGCGATCAAGCGCGTCGGCAACGGCCCGTTCATTTATTCCTCCGACTTTCCCCACGAGGTGAACAACGAGTTCTGCAAGCACGAGCTTAAAGAAGTCATGGAGAACGAAGAGCTCACCGCCGAAGACAAGGCGGCCGTGCTCTACCGCAACTGCCAGAGGTTTTATAATTTAGCGCGGGAATAGCGGTCGGCTAAAGCGGCCCAACAAACGGTAGCGATGATGCCATCGCCGTCATACCTGCTGAGAGTTTGCCTTCGCAGAAAGGTGAGAGCCTTAGCCTTGCTCTACGGCCTCATCCTTTTATTGGTCCCTGTCAAGGATTCCCCGGCACAATCAAACTGGAAGAACGAGTGGGAAAGAGTCGTGAAGGCCGCCAAGGAAGAAGGGCGGCTCAACATCTACGGCGTGACGATCTTTGAGGAAGTCTTCAAGTACTTTCAGAAAGAGTATCCCGAGATCAAGCTCTCCTTCGTGGTCGGCCGCGGCGCGGATATCGCTCCGCGAATGATGCATGAGAGAAGAGCCGGAAAATATCTCGCGGATATTTACGTGGGCGGCATCCACAGTGCCTATGAGCTCTTTTATCGCAACAAGGTATTGGACCCGGTCCCGCCCGCGCTCATCCTGCCGGAGGTATTGGACGAGTCCAAATGGTGGCGTGGAAAACACCACTACGTGGATCACGAGAATCAGTATATTTTCGTCTTTGAGGGCAGCGTTCAGGGCGGCGGGATCTCTTACAACAAGA
Source organism: Candidatus Binatia bacterium (assembly GCA_036504975.1). Lineage (NCBI taxonomy): Bacteria > Candidatus Binatota > Binatia (SeqCode) > Binatia bacterium. The sequence continues at coordinate 22,495 of DASXUF010000077.1, forward strand.
AACTGGTGGACCCCAAGGAGTTTAAATCTTTTTGGGATGTATTGAACCCGAAGTGGAAAGGGAAGGCGGTGATCCTCCATCCCCGGACGCCGGGAATGATCAGCCAGAGCCTGACGTTCATCTACCATAACCCGAAGCTCGGCGCGGAATACATAAAGAAATTGTATGCGGAGATGGACGTCACCGTGAGCCGGGACGATTCTCAGATGGTGGACTGGTTGGCCTCCGGGAAATTCGCCTTCAACTTCTTCGGGCGCGGCATCGGCACGGCGGAAGGCATCGGGCTGCCGGTGCATGAATTTTATGCCGGTAGTTTCAAGGAGGGAGCGTTTGTCAATCCTCTGAACGGCTCCGTGAGCCTTCCCGGTCAGACGCCTCATCCCAACGCCGCCAAGCTGGCGCTCAACTGGCTGCTCTCCCGCGCGGGACAGATCGCCTTTCAAAAAGCCACCAACGACCGAGGCGGCGGCACGGGAGCGGACTCACTGAGAGAAGATATTCCCAAGGACGATGTCTTCACGCCGCAAAGGCGCGCTCAAGGGATCGAATATCTCATCACCTCTCGCCCCGAGCTGATGAATATGAAGCCCATTATCGACCTGGCCGAGAAGGCCTTAAACGAAGCGCAGAAGAAATAATAAGGAGGACGGCCATGAGTGAAATCGATTTGAATCCCGACGCTTCCCTTCACATCCGGTCGGTGAGCCACCTGACGATCCCGGTCAAGGACCGGTACAAGGCGGCGCGCTTTTACGTGGTCGCGCTCGGCGCGGAGGTGCACCACGAGTCGGCCCCCGACAACGTAAAAGCGGGACGATCTCGATCCCTCCAGGTGGGGGTAAGAGTCTGCCCGGGCTTGGAAGTCGATCTGTTCGAGCAGGATTACGGCCAGCCCGGCTGGGATCAGTCCCATCCCCACCTCGCATTGGACATTCCCACAGAGGACATGGACAAGTGGGCGGCGCATCTTAAAAAGTGGCGGGTACCGTTCTTCGGCCCCATGACCCGAGGCAAGAGCGGTAGCGGAGAGATTTACTTCAACGACCCGGACGGAAATAACCTGGAGCTGAATTGCCCCAAGTATCCGGGCGCCGAGAAGCTCCATTCGGGTCCCTATGATAAGCAGGTGTTGATCTACAAAGAAGCCTGGCCGCCGCCCGAGCTGGAGGCGGAGGCCAATCGTCTTTTCGAATCCTCGTTGGAGCGCGCTCGCAAGCGCCGCGTGTGATTCGAGCGTCCGCGATGGCGGAGATGTACCCTTACCCGCGCTTTTCCCTGGCCGAGCGGGACCGCCGGTGGAAGGCGGTCCGTGAGCTTATGGCCCGGCAAGGCATCGATGTCATCGTCACTCCCAACAATAGCGGCAACTCAACCGACTTTCAGGCCGACTCACGCTACTTGACCCACTGCGGCGGCGGCGGCGACGCGGACGTCGCCGCGGTCTTCCCCCTGGACGGCGAGGTCACGGCCATCGCCACCTCCGCGAAGCTGCGCTGGCTCACGGTCCAGGAATGGACCCGGGACGTGCGCGAGGCCAATCGACGCTATGGGAAAGTCGTCGTAGAAAGGCTCAAGGAGCTGAAGCTCGGAAACCGACGCATCGGGATCACCGGTCTGGGCGAAGTCGACGGCACACGGACGCCTGAAGGTACGGTTCTCTACCGCGTGTGGAAGCAGATCCGCGAAGCCTTTCCCGACGCCGAATTGGTGGACGCGACGCCCATTTTAAATCATGTCCGCTACGTGAAGAGCCCAGAGGAGATCGATGCTCTCAATAAGTCGATGGAAATTATCGAGCTGGCTTACGAAGCCGAGGCGGAGGCGGCCCGGCCCGGCGTCAAGGACTGGGACGTCTGGGCCGCGACGATGTACGCCCTCATGCTGAACGGCTCGGAGTTTCCCGTGCATTACAACTGGGTCTCGGGAAAAAATCCGCCGCGCACGCTCACCCGCCCGAGCCTCCGCGTCCTCGAGCGCGGCGACATCATCATGAACGAGCTGGAGGCCTCGTGGATCGGCTACCGGGCCCAGGGGGTGCAGCCGGTTTTCGTCGCCGAAGTCGACCCGGTGTATCGAGAGCTCATCAAGGTGCAGCGCGTAGTCTTCAATCGCGTGTGCGCCGGCATGAGGCCGGGAACCACCGCCGGGGAGCTGGGGGAGATCACGAGGAGAGCCGGCGAGGAAGCGGCGCCGAACAGCGGCCTCGCGGCGGGCGCCACGGCGGCGCTGACGATGCACGGCCGCGGCGCGGGAGACGACGGCCCGATCGTCATCCACAGCACCAGCAGTCCGCGTCAGCTCGGCGTCCGGCTGCTCGAGAACATGGTCTTTATCTGCAAGCCTTCCGTGACTACCACCGATGGGACGTATCGATTAACGTGGGGCGACACCGTAGTCGTCACCGAGAGCGGCGCCCGCCGGTTGGGAAAGAGACAGCACGATATCGTTATCGCCTAAAGCTGTGAACAGTACGCTCTCGGCGGAAACTGGCCAATTTGATTATAGAAAATTCTTGCCCTTTGTTTCTAGCGTAGATACTATAGTCACGTGACTCGAAATCTAGCTCTGAGTTCAGCCTCCGAACCTTCAGTTCAAAAAGAGCAGACTTGGCACCATCCGGGTGGAAAACTTGTCGAACTGGGACCGCATACGCTTAAGCAGGATGAGTTGCTCGCAATTGTAATTGGATCAGGAGTCGCTGGTCGGTCTGCACTTGTCATCGCGAACTCTGTTCTCGATGAGTACGTGGGATTGTATGGCATCCACAGAACAGCAACGATAGACGACCTTGCTAAAATTGCAGGACTGGGGAGAAAAAAGGCAAGTCGCATCCTTGCGGCCATCGAACTCGGACGCCGACTCCGCAAACGTACCAAATTGCCGCAAGCACCAGCTCAAACTGAAAGCAACTTATTTGCATCCACTCAACCGATGGGGCAATCTGAGATACCGCCTCAGGAAACAACTGACGCTGACCTGCTTGCAGAAATTATCGGCTCGGGAATCCGCGGGCGGTCCCCACGCGTCATCGCTGAAAGCTTGCTCGCCAAGTTTGGTTCATTCCTAGGGCTCTTCGGACAAGACATGGGAAAGTTTCTGAGTATCAAAGGCTTAAATTCAGTCAAAGTCATTCGAATCACCGCTGCTATGGAAATCGCTAAGCGGATTTCTCACGCTATTTCATGACTGCCAGACGACGCGTTACCGGGACTACCGCAGTATGCCTTGCGATAGCTTTCTTATGAAATTCCGATCCAGCGCCTTTCTGCCTCCTTGACCCGGACTTCGCACAAGGGGTAAAAGACAAAGATCATGGCGCCGCAAATGGCAGAGCAAATTAGGTACGAGAAGCCTCCACTGATTGAAGCGGTGTGCGAATTTCGGTTCGTCAAAATCGGCGTTCAGGCCGTCCTCATCCCTGGGCGCTATTACGAGCGGGTACGCACTGAGTATCCAGAAATCGAGGTGAAAAGAGGATTCGGACTACAAGCAGGAGGACCGGAAGTAGAAATGGTAACGGAAGAGCGTACGGTTTTCCGTAATCCAATAGCGAACCGTCTAGTCCAAATTGGGCACGGCATGTTAGCTATCAATCAACTTCGTCCCTATATCGACTACGCAACCTTCCGGCATGAGGTCGAGGCTCGCCTGAACGATTACAAAGCCGTTGCTCAACCAAAGGGGCTCGCAAAATTAGGTCTTCGTTATATTAATCGGTTACCCGTATCGGACGATCAAAATCTGAGCGCTGTACTGGACGTAGGATTTAAAATCCCGGCGGCGGTAAGCACAAATCCCGACCCTTATCTCTTGCGACTGGAGTTTCCATATCACAAAGCCAGAGAGCGCCTGATCCTGATCGTTGCAAAAGCCGCGGAGCATCGTGAGAAGTCAAGCGTGATGTTGGACCTTGATTATGTTCTGACTAAGCCAGAGGAGATCCAGGAAACCGATCCGGTAAAGTGGATGGATACCGCACATGATACCATAGAAAGCGTTTTCCACGCGTGCGTTACCAAGAAAGCCGTAGCCTCATTCAAGCCGATTGGACCACAACGAGGAAGACTGTGATGGCTGTCTTGCCAAGTATCGATTGGAAGCTCGAAGATTACGGGAAGTTGCTGTACTACGACCGGCTTCACCCGCCCGTTTCCGTCAGAGAACCTGTAAAATCTTTTCAGACGGTGACTGGAAGCACCTCTTCATTTGACACGTACACTGCGGAGCTTATTGATCTCTTCGGCTTTGAGGAGACACCACCTCTTCCCGTTACTCGAACAGACTGGGTAATCAAGAGACCTACTGACGAAGAGCTATGGCTAAGTCTGATTGGGATATTTGAGTCTGGTGATCCACACTTCGCGGAACAACACGACCAGATCTACAGCCGCAACCCATGAAGGTGTTCCTGGACACTAGTGGCTTACTGTCCGTCTTCGACCGAAGCGACGAAAATCACTCCGTATGCAGTCAGTTTTGGGAAAAGCTGTTCCGGCAGGGAGGTTACGAGCCTGTCGTCTCAGACTACGTACTGGACGAGCTCACTACCAGGGTTCTAAATCGGGTGTCCCATGCTTCAGCGTTACAAGTCTTGAATAGGCTCTTTCAACTGATTGACAGGGGTCTCATATCTCTTGTGTGGGTCGATAAGCCCTACTTCTTCGAGGCTCGTACGATTTTCGAACGTTATCATGACCAAGAATTCTCCTTCACAGACTGCACCAGCTTCGCGATCTGCCGAGGACAGAGCATTCAGGATGCTTTTGCATTGGACAGCGACTTTACGATCTTTCGCTTGAACATATTTCCGACTCAGGATCAGGGATAACATTTCTACTGCTTTGCCTGGTCCTCGCTTTTTCCGTCTGCTGCTTTCCGTCTTTCTTTTCTCGCTCTGCGCCAAAACCGTTCAAGCGTAACCCTTCAAGCGCTCTTTCAGCCCCGTGCACCTTTGCTCGATGCGGACGTTCTTGATCGCCATCGCCAACGCCCGCTTGCTGCCGACGAGAACGACCAGTTCTTTCCCCCGCGTCACGGCGGTGTAGAGGATGCTGCGGTGGAGCATCGGGAAGTGCGAGGTGTGGAGGGCGATCACGACCGCGGGATATTCGCTCCCCTGGCTCTTGTGGATTGATGTCGCGTAGGCGAGGCTGATCTCGTCGAGATCCTCCAGGTCATAGGAAACGACCCTGCCGTCGAAGTCCACGGCCAGCTCGCCCTCTTCGGCGTCGAGCGTGACGATTTTTCCGAGATCACCGTTGAAGATTCCCTTGTCGTAGTTGTTCCGGAGCTGCATCACCCGGTCGCCGGCGCGAAAATGCATGCCGGCGCGCTCGATACTCTTGCCGTCGGGATTGAGCAGCCGCTGCAGCTCGCGGTTGAGATGGACCGTGCCTAAGAGCCCGCGGTGCATGGGTGTGAGAAGCTGGACGTCCTGTGCGCCGAGCCGGCGCGGGATGCGCTCTTTTACCAATTCCTGAATGACCTCCAGCGCCTCCTCTTCGCGCTCGCGCGGGACGAAAACGAAGTCCCGTTTGCCGCGCTCCGGCTCGAGCATCAACGGCTCGCCGTGAAGAATCCGGTGCGCGTTCTGGACGATCAGGCTCTCGCCGGCCTGGCGGAAGATGCGCCTCAGCACGACGACCGGCACGGCTTTGGAACCGATCAAATCGCGCAGCACGCTGCCCGGGCCGACGGATGGTAATTGATCGACGTCGCCGATTAGAATGAGATGGCTCGCGGGCGAAATCGCCTGCAGCAGGTGATCCATCAGCGGCAGATCCAGCATCGAAGCCTCGTCGATGATAATCACATCCGCGTCGATCGGATTGTCCTCGCCGCGCTGGAATCCGCCCTCGTGCGGATTGAATTCGAGCAGGCGGTGGATCGTTCGCGCCTCTTCGCCGGAAAGCTCCGCCATACGCTTGGCCGCCCTGCCGGTCGGCGCCGCCAGCGCGAAACTGATTTCGGAGCGCTGAAGAATTTTTAGCAGAGCGATCAAGAGCGTCGTCTTTCCCGTCCCCGGCCCGCCGGTGATCACCAATACTTTTTGCTTCAGCGCCTGGGAGATCGCCTCGCGCTGCTCCGGCTCTAACAGCACACTTGAGGAGCCGGCGAGTTGAAGCGTTAAGTCGCCACGACCCTTTAGCGCTTTATTGCTTAAGCCCGTGGGCGTGGCGAGGAGGCGGCGGAGCGCCGCGGCGACACGCCGTTCGGCATCGTAAAGCTCACGCGGATAGACTCTGGTCTCGCCATCGTCGCCGCCTTTTTCCAAAACGAGTTTACCTTCTGCCGCGAGCCTACCGATCGCCGGCTCGACGGCGTCTTCATCGATGCCGAGCAGCGCCGCGGCGTTGGCTTTGAACGGCGTGAGTGGAACGTAGCAGTGGCCGTCGTCGGAAAATTTTCTCGCCACGTGCAGCAGCCCGGCCTGAACCCTGAGTGGAAAGGCGCCGCTGATGCCGAGCGTCGCGGCGATGCGGTCGGCCAGGATAAAGCCGACGCCGTAGACTTCTTCGGCGAGACAGTACGGGTTTTCTTTGACTCTCGCGACGGTCTCGGCGCCGAAGGCGCGGTAGATCCTGAGCGAGAGAGCGCTGCCGACGCCGTGCCCCTGGAGAAAGACCATGACATCCTGCATGCCGCGCTGATCCTGCCAAGCCTGGACGATCTTCCGCGCGCGCATCCGGCCGATACCGGAAACTTCCCGGACGCGCTCTGGCTCCTCCGATAGAACCTTCAACGTGTCGAGACCGAAGGCCGAGACCAGGCGGCGCGCGTAGGTCGGACCGATGCCCTTGATGAGGCCCGATCCCAGATACTTCTCGATTCCTTCGAGCGTCGCGGGCTCGATTTTTTCCCAGCGCTCGGCCTGAAACTGAAGGCCGTAGCGCGGGTGCGTCTTCCAGCTCCCGCTGACCTTGATCTCTTCGCCTTCGCTGACGGGATAAATGCCGCCGACGACCGTAACCTGCTCGACGCCGTCGACTTGCAGGCGCGCGACGGTATATGGCGCCTGGGCGTCCTGGTACGTGATTCGGGTGATCGTTCCTTGCAGCAGCGACCTGTCGCGTAGTGTCTCAGCCACGATTTCCCCCGGTCACATCCTACTTCAAAGCGCCTAAGCGGTGAAAGAGACAATCAGGCAGTATGCAGTAGGCAGCATACCAATATCTCTTGCTGCTTACTGCCATCTGCCGACTGCTTACTGGACTTCCTCCCTTTGTTGAATGGTCCAAAAACGGCTATGATTCTTTCTTTAGTAGAACCTGGATGGGTAAGGGACAGGAGGCGCGGCTATGTTTATCGAGGGTTTTTGGTTTGAGGTCGCTCTGATTTTCTTCCTGATCTTGGGGAATGGCTTTTTCGCCGCCTCCGAGATCGCCATCATCGCCACGCGCAAAACCCGCATCGATACCTTGCTAGAAAAGGGCGCGCGCTCGGCCATCGCCGTGGCCCGGCTGAAGAACGATCCGGACCGTTTTCTCGCCACCGTCCAAATCGGTTGCGTCATCATGGGAACCCTGGCCTCCGCCATCGGCGGAGCGGTCGCCATTGAATTTTTGAAGCCGTCGATCCAGACGCTTCCGTTTACGCTGGCCGAAAAATGGGCGGAATCGATCGCCATTGTTGTGGTGACTCTTCCCATCGCCTATTTTTCCTTGATCCTGGGCGAGCTGGTGCCCAAGTCTCTGGCGCTGCGCCACCCCGAGCGGATCGCATTTCTCGTCGCCCGGCCGATCGATTTTTTTTCCCGCCTGACTTCCTTTTTCGTGCGCATCCTCACCGCCTCGAGCAACGCCGTCCTCCGGATCTTCGGCGGCACGGAAGCCGGCGGCACGGCCTTCATATCCGAAGAGGAGGTGAAGTCGTTGATCCGCGAGGGGGCGGCGAGGGGAATCTTCGACGAGACCGAGAAGCAGTTGATCCACAGCGTGTTTGAATTCGTCGATACGCCCGTCAAAGCGGTCATGATCCCGCGGACTGAGATCCACGCCATCGAGGTCAACGCCACGTCCGAGGAAGTCCTCAAGAGCTTCGTGGAGAGCGGCTTCTCGCGCATTCCGGTCTATGAGGGCGAGCTCGACCGCGTGGTCGGCATCCTCTACTACAAAGACGTCCTGCGCGCGCTCCAGCAAAAGGGCGCGTTCCGCGCGCGCGACCATCTCCATCCGCCTTACTTTGTCCCGAGCTCGCTGCCGATCAGCCAACTGCTCAAGGATCTCCAGCGGAGGAGAATCGCGATCGCCATGGTCGTCAACGAGTTCGGCGAGATCGAAGGGCTGGTGACGCTGGAGGATCTGCTGGAAGAGATCGTCGGCGAGATCCGCGACGAGTACGACCGCGAAGAGCGCGGGCCGGTCGAGCGCCTGCCCGACGGCTCGATGGTGATCCAGGGCTCGGCCCAGCTCAAGGACTTGAAGGCGGACTACGGGCTGCCGTTTGAAGAGTCGCCGGATTATCTCACCATCGCCGGCTTCGTGCTGGCGAAGCTGAAGCGCATCCCGCGCGGCGGCGAGGTCGTCGAGCACGACGGCTACCGGCTGACGATCGTCGATATGGAAGGCCGGCGCGTGGTCAAAGTGAAGCTGGAGACGACCGAAAAGAAACCGGAGGCGCAACAAAAAAGACCGTAGGGGGCTTCAAGAAAGCATTCTTTGCGTTCTTGGCTCAGCCAGGAAGATGGCTGATCAGCCTTAGGCTGAGAGGTTGCGAAAAAATTAGTTCATGGTTCGACAAGCTCACCACGAACGGGATAGCTTAGACGGAAATTCAAGCACTTATCCGTTCGTCCTGAGCTCGTCGAAGGGCGGTCGGCAATTTTTTCACACACTCTGAGTCTTCGCTGGCGCGACCCTCACCCCTTCCCTCTCCCGCAAGCGGGAGAGGGCGAGGGAGAGGGCATCTTGCGAAGAGGCGCAAAGCGCGCCAAGAGTGATAATCCCGGCTAGCGTTTCACGCCTAGCTTTTTGCGAATTTCCGGCAATGCCTGCTCCGCGGCTTCGGCGCCGAGATTTAAAAGCTCTTTCTTTCGGCTGAAATCGAGCAGACCGGCCTCCGTCACTTTGGGCCGGATGACCACGTCGGCCTGTTTCAATTTTGCCTCCGCGTTTTGTCTCGCCGCCAGATAAAAACTCTGGGCCACGTTCTCGAAAAGGTTGATCACCTGCGCCGTCTTCGGTCCGGCGCCGAGATCCACCGCGATGACCACGTCGGCGCCCATCTTGCGCGCGACGTCCACCGGTAAATTATTCAGCACGCCGCCGTCCACGAGCATTTTTCCCTGATAGCTCACCGGAACGAAAATTCCCGGAATCGCGCTCGACGCGCGCACCGCGCGCGCGATCGAGCCTGACGTCAAGACGACGATCTCGCCGTTCTGGATGTCGGTCGCGACCGCCGCGAAAGGCGGCCTCAACTGGTCGATCTCCTTCGCGCCGAGCCGCTTGGAAAGGAAATCCTCCAGACGCTCGCCGCGGGCGAATCCCTGCGTCGGATTGATAAAGTTGTAATCGAAGACGTCGCGCTCTTCGAGACTGAGAACGATTCTTTCCAACTCCGCAGCGCTCTTTTTGTCCGCGTAGATCGCGCCGATGAGACTGCCCGTGTTTGCGCCGACGACGAGGTCGATCTGAATTTTCGACTTCTCGAGCGCGCGGATCACTCCGACGTGGGCGAAGCCGCGCGCCCCGCCGCCGCCGAGCACGAGCCCGACTTTGGGCCGCCGGTCGCCCCACGGCATGAGCTTCGCGACCGACCCGGACCCGCAGGCGGAGAGAAAAAAGATCAAAGACGCAAGGACAAGAGCGCGCCGCATGATAAGCGTCACTGTAACAGCATTCGATTTATAGTCGCAACGAGGAAGGTGATGAGCAACGCCTCAAGGAAAGTCTATATGACCGCAAGAAACGTTTTCCGGCCAAAGGAGCTCTCTGTGAGAACTCACGACGGCCCGGAGAGTTGTTACGACGATTACGGCGGCGATGAGCAGAGCGAAAAGCGAATCGAAAATGGAACTTCCGGAGGCGAATACCAAAATTCCGGCGACTACGGGAAGGAGAGAAACCAAAGTATCGCCGAGATTGTGAACGTACGCCAGACGAATCGCCGGGTCTTCCTCGCTTGGTACTCGCAGCACTTGAGCAACGCCCCAGTTCGCCGCGGCGCCGATCAAGCCCGCCACGACCGGCACAGCTCCGAAGACTTCCACCGGGTGGGACAAACGCTCGACGACACGTATAATAAGGAAGGCGGAGATCGCCAAAAGTCCGACCGAGTTGAAAAGATTCGCATAGCGCAGCAGCCTCCCGGATAGGCCGGTTCTGAGACTATAAGCCAAGACGAGAAGCACGAGCGCGATCTCGTCCGATAGATTATGGACGCCGTCCATGATCAAGCTGAAACTGTTGGCGCCAATCCCGGCCGCGATCTCTACGACAAGAACGGCTGTGTTTAGCTCCAAGGCGCGAACGAGCGGCGGACGGCGGTGTGCCACAGATCAGCCCCGTGGAGATTCGAATAACTCACGCACGATTTCTTTGACCGCGTCCATCGAGGCCTGACCGACGTTCGTCGCGCTCGGCGTCGGGACGGCGCGTTGATAGCGCGTCTCCCAGAGCACCGCGCCGTCGGCGATGCGCACCAGCTTGAAATCGGCGACGACGCTGACGAACTGCTTCGAGTCCACATTCCAGCGCAGAATCTCCGCGAGGAAAAGCGCGCCGGTGAGTTTTGCCTGGCGCGCGGCGCCGACCGCAGCGTCGGTGGAAAAGGAAAAAGTCGCCATTCGCTTGTCGGTCTGCTCGGGCATGGAAATTTTAAATTCCCTCTGCGCCAACTGTTTTTGAAGCGCTTCGCGCAGCAGGTCCATCACGGTCTCCCGCGCCTCGGGGGAGTTTTTTCCCGCCATCTCGGCCAGCGACCGCAGCGGATTGGTTGACGGCAAAGTCAAATTGAGATTCGTGCTGTTTCTCGGCTTCGGCAGCCACAAGGGCGATTCCTTGATGTCCGCCGGAAAGGGCCTGGGCGCGTTAGCGGCGCAGCCCGTCACAACCAGCGTCACGCAAAACAGGGCTGCGGCAGCGGCGGCCGGCTTTGCCGGGACCAGCCGCAGCAGACGCGACAAAAATATCATCGCGCAGCCGACGGCGACGTCGGTCGGACCCAAGGGAGTATCCATCCTGACGGAAAGATAAAAGCCGAAAACAGCCATCAGCACGCCGCACCCGGAGGAGAGACAAAGAAACGAAACCATTCCCCTGACCAAAGGTTTCGCCGCAAGCGCTGGAAGAACTAGAAACCCAAAGATCAGAAGCGGACCCGCCATAATGACTCCGACGCCGATCGTCAGACCGGCAAACAGATAAAAAAGAAAATCCCACCGCGTGTTTCCCTGGTTGAGCAAAAAGGCGAGGTCGCGATCGAACGAGCTCAAAAGAAAGTCGCGGCGAAAAAGCAGCATGCCCGCGAGGATAAATCCGAACACCCCGATCAGGAGCTTCAGCTCGCTCTTCGAGAGCGAGATGACTTCGCCTTTGAGCAAGCTCAAAATTTCCATCTCGCCCGCAGGATTGAAGACGATAAAGAGGATAATCAACGAGCCCGCCAGGGCGTAGGTAGCCGCAAGCCGGCCTTCAGTCGTTCCTTTTCCTTTGCGCTCGAGGTAGGCGAGCACAAGCAGGGCGGCAAAAGTAAACAGCAGCGATCCGGCCATGCCGAGGACGCGCTCGCTCATGGTGAAAGGAAGAAAACTCGACTGCGACAGCCAAAATGCAAAAGCGACACCGGCGCCGGCGACTTGCGGCAGCGTGAGCCCGAGAAAAATCGTCCGGCGCAGGATCAGATACGCGCCCACCAACGGACAGACGAGTCCCAGAATCGCGCTGCCGAGAAGCGCCGGGAAAAGAAGATAGGACGGGCTGAAAATTTGCAGCAGGATATCCATTACGAAAGCGGTCCTCCTCTCTCCCACCATACCTTGCCTTTATCGATGCGGAGGATTTTTGCGGCGACGGTCCGGACCATTTCGAGGTCGTGGCTGGAAAAAAAGATTGCGAGGCCTTTTTCCCGGTTGAGTTTTACCAGAAGCTCGGTGATCGCGCGTTGGGAATCCCGGTCGACGCCGGAGAGCGGCTCGTCCAAGATCATGATCTTCGGCTGGACCATCAGAGCGCGGGCGATCAAGATGCGCTGCTTCTGCCCGCCGGAGAGGGAAAAAAAAGACTTCTTGCCCAAATGCCTGAGGCCCACTTGATCCAGGACCTCGCGGCGCTTTTGTTTCTCTTCGTGCGGCAGCAATTGATAGGACCGAACGCGCCCGTAAGCGCCCATCTCCACGACTTCGTCCACGCTCAAGGGAAACTGCGGATCGAGCGCGGTGCTCTGCGGCACATAGCCGAAATCCGAAAGGGCGCAGTGGCGCGCGATCCTTCCGGCCTGAACCGGCAAAAATCCGAGGATGGCTCTCAGGATCGTCGTCTTCCCCGAACCATTCGGCCCGGCGAAGCCGATGAGATCGTGCGGGTGAATCGATAAATCCACGCCCTGCACGACCGGGGCCGAATCGTATCCGAGACTAACAGATTTAAGAGCGACAAGCGGGAGAGCATCGCTCCCTTGATCGCGCGCAAATTGATCCGCCATTTACACCTATTGTCAGCCCTTTCCGACGGCTTCGACCAACGTCCGCACAGTATAATCAATCCATTTAATATAGCTATCGGTCTCGGAACGGGGTCCAACGCTGCTGTAAAGGCGTAAAAGTTTGATTCCAGTCTCATTGGCGATCTGCTGCGGCAGCCGTGGATTTTGCGGACCATAGAGCAGCAGCGGGACTTTGTCCTGTTTAATCTGCTGTACCAGGCCGACTATGTGATTCGGCGTCGGCTCAATTCCAGGCTTGACCTCAACCGTTCCTGCTCGCTTCATGCCAAATCGATCGGCGAAATAGATCCACTCCTGATGATACTCCACGAATTTTACGCCTTTTAGAGGCGCCGCCATCTTCTCCCACTGGGCGATCTTGCCGTCTAACTCGGCCAGATAGGCCTTGAGATTTTTTTCGAAAACCTGCTGATGCTGCGGGAAATTGCGCGCCAAACCGGCGGCGATGTTCTGCGCCGCGATTTTGGCCTTGACCGGGTCCATGAGGTAGTGCGGGTTGCCCCTCGGATGAACGTCGCCCTCGGCCCGGTCCAGACGAGCCGGCGGCTCCAATACCCGGATACCGGCGGAGCAATCGATGTAGCCCGCCTGTCCCGGCAGGATCTTCGGATTGCTGGCAACCTCCAACAGAGCCGGAAGCCAAGAGTCCTCGTCATTCAAGCCTATCAGGATGAGCAGATCGGCTCGATTCAATCTCGGGACAAAGCTCGGCTTGATCGGAACCCCATGCGGGTCCTCGACGCCGGTTGCGAAATTCTCGACATTGACCAAATCTTTGCCGATCTGTCTAGTCATATCGGCCAAGGCGGGCCATGTCGCCACGACGCGGATTTGTTGGGCGAAGACGGCTTCCGTCTGAATCCAACTCAACGCAAGCACGATAAAAAGGACCGCCCAACTTTTGTTTCTGAGTAAAATTTTCATATGCATACTCCTTCCATCACGTTTTTAACGGCCGCGGAAACCATGGGTATGGGCGCCGATGACCGTGGTCCATTGGAGAAAGAACTGGTTGCCGCTCTCGCCTTTGTCCTCGCGGACGCGGTCGTCCAGGAAGCTGTATTGAAAGCGCAGGCGGTTGAACTCGCTCAAGTTCCAGGTAATGAACGGCGAATAGCTGTTTGTCTTCTTGCCGGGACTTTCCACGATCGGGGCGCGATCGAAGAGAAATCCCGCGGACCAACTTTTATTCAGCTTCACCTCGGCGTAGCTGTATCCGCCAAAGGAACTTCTACGCTTGGCGATAGCGTCGAAGGCGATGCGCTCGCTGTTGGCGAAAAATTCCGATCCCACCGTTACTCCCTGGTAAACGGTGCTGGCCAACGGCTGATAGCGATAGGTCAGATCGATGCCGCTAAGCGTTCGATTGCCGCCCTCGGCCGGACCGGAGAGCCGCACAGAAGGCGTAAAGGCAAGGCTGGAACCGACTTCGATGCTGTGGCTATCCGCGAGATCCAAGTATGTGTGCAGCCGGCCTAGATAGGTGAATCGACTCCACGTTCTCGGTTTGCTGTCGTCGATCCGCTCGTTTTCCTCTCCGATCTTATTGTAACCGCCTACGGTCGCCCTGAGAAAGAAAGGCGTAGGAAAAAGATAGTTCACTTCCATTCCGTCCGCCTTGCTCTCGCCCCCGACCATTCTCTCTATGGACAGCGGCATGTTGACGAACGGCAGCTCGTGCGGATGGTTTTTGGGGAAGCGGCCGAAATCGGCGAAGAACCGCCCGCCTTTGGCCGTCAGGTTATACGGCAGCGAAGTCGTAATCGCCGCCGCCTCCTCTACTTCTACACCTTCCTTTGATCCGGTGATGAAGCTATACATCCGCGCATACGGATCAATGGAAGCGGCCAAGCCGAGTTCCGCGGCGCGAAAGTTGAAGTCGCCCCCGTCTTTCGCCTTATGCTCGGCCGTCGCGTCCAGGACCAGGCCGATGGCCGGATTCAAAGCCGACGGCGCGCTCCGAAGTGCAAGAACTGATTTCTCGACCTCTCCAACACGCGCCGAATCCGCGGCTTTTTCTTCCGCGCTTGCAACTTTTTCCTTCTCCAATTGATCGATGCGCTGCAGCGCGTTGTCCAACTTCTTATTCACGTCCGCAAGCGCCTTTTTGAGAAATTGAATTACGTCTTCCTGCGCTAGCACGGGATTTGGAAGCAAACTTACGCAAAGCACTACCGCCCACGCGGAAACGATCCGCGCCTTGTGTCGAAAGTAGCTCATAAATCTACCTCCTCGAGGTAAAGGTCTACCCCTCCCTCGATGACGGGAGGGAAATCAGGTTTTAAAATGAAAAAAAGAAATTAGAGAGAGATGCTACGGGG
>DASXUF010000078.1 GCA_036504975.1 Candidatus Binatia bacterium
TCTCGAAGAAAATCCTCAAGCGTTTTTCCGACGCGAGAGCCGGCGCAGAAACTGCCTCACAGAAACGACTCGAACTCGATGGCGTCGGACCGTCTTGATCAGTTCGAGATCGCGCTTGAGATCGTCGTCCCGACTCACTAGATACTGCGATTTTCCGAGGATAGCCGCTTCCAAGATTTCGTCGTCATCGGGGTCGCGGCATATCTTCAGCTCACCGGAAATTTCCACGATAGTCGCCCGAGCCGCGATCAATCGAACGAACGCTTCTGCATCTGGATGAGGATACCGAAACCGTTTGACCAAACGCGGCCGGTTAAGGACTTCAGCGATTTCGCCGAGCTGTGAAAGCGATGTGATGACGCTAAACTTGTCGCGCCGCCAGGCGGCGACGATTTGTCCCGGCGGTCCGGCAGGCTTGAGAAACGCGGAGACTCAAACGTTGGTGTCAAGCAGAGCGACGAGCGGCACGGCGCTTTGCCTTGACTTCGGCCCTTGCACGAGTCACTTCCGCTTCAATGACGTCCGGGGGGATCGCTTTGGTGCGAGCTTTCATCCTGCGAAGCAAGCGGTCAAAGTCGTTCCGCCACTTTCGCTCTGGGTAAAGTGTGATCAAAACGCGGGACCGCTCCTTCAATTGAAGGGGTCGGAGAGGTCTAAGCACGCCTTTCTCGTATACGGCTTTAACCGTCTCTTCGGCCGGGTGAATTTTTCTTGGCAATGCCATGAGACGGATTATACCGACCCATCCTATGTTCGGCAAGCCACGTCGGCCGATGCCGGCGACTTGTTCGGATACAAGACAGATCGTGCGGCATTGGATCGGCCCGCCGCCGTTTTTGTGGACAAGATGCAGCAGCCGACTAAGTTCGATCTGGTGATCAATTTGAAGACAGCGAAGCAGATCGGCCTGACGATTCCGCCGAACGTGCTGGCAAGAGCGGACAGAGTAATAAAATAAAATTTTGAATTCTGAATTTTGAGTGTTGAATTTATGAATCTAAAATCCCAAAGCGAAAACCGAAAATTGGTGGGGATTGTTGCCCTCGTTGTCGCACTCGCGATGGGTGGGGCTGTGACCATGGCGCAGCAGCCGGGGAAAGTTCCCCGGATAGCTTATCTAAGTGCTACCTCCCCTTCCGTGAACCCGACCCGCATCGAGGCCTTCCGGCAGGGGCTGCGCGAGCTTGGCTACGTGGAGGGGAAAAACATTGTCATAGAGTGGCGATTTGCGGAGGGAAAACTAGATCGCCTGAGGGAGCTTGCAGCCGAGCTAGTGCGTCTTAAGGTTGATGTCATCGTCACGGGCGGTCCGACAACCACGCCCGCTGTCAAGGAAGCAACTACTACGATTCCTATTGTCATGGGGTATGATAATGATCCTGTCGGCTCGGGGTTCGTTGCCAGTCTTGCTCGACCTGGCGGGAATATCACAGGGTTGAGCGCTCTTTCCCCGGAGTTAAGCGGAAAACAACTGGAGCTTCTGAAAGAGATCGTTCCCAAGCTTTCCCGCGTGGCCGTCCTCGGGACTTCGACCCGGCCGGGCAACGCACAAGCGTTAAGAGAAGTGGAACTCGCGGCACGGGCGTTCAAGGTGCAGCTTCAAAACCTAGATGTACTAGATCCCAAGGATATTGAGACCGCGTTCCGAGCCGCAAGCAAGGGGCGTGCGGATGCGATCCTAATGCTGTCGGGCGCCATCCTCAATTCTCACCGAATACAAATTGCAGAGCTCGCGGTAAAGAGCCGGCTACCGGCAGCGTATGGGCAGCCACAATTTGTGGAAGACGGGGGGCTCCTGTCCTACGCCCCAAGCTATACCGACCTGTTCCGGCGCGCCGCCACTTACGTGGACAAGATTTTGAAAGGCGCGAAGCCGGCGGATCTCCCCGTAGAGCAGCCGACTAAGTTCGATCTGGTGATCAATTTGAAGACAGCGAAGCAGATCGGCCTGACGATTCCGCCGAACGTGCTGGCAAGAGCGGACAAGGTGATCAAGTAAGGCGGAAGGCATTTGGCGTGACCCCTCACCCCTTCCCTCTCCCGCCGGGAGAGGGTGAGGGAGAGGGCGCTCTCGCGCAAAGCCGCAAAGGGCGCCAAGTTCGGACAAGCAAAAAAGATTTCTTTGCGTGCTGAGCGTCCCTTCGGCTTTGCTCAGGACAAGCTTGGCGCGAGGAGTAGGGTTTTCTCTACGCTGAATCGAAACAAGAGCGTTCCAATGAAGCGTCGGCGCATGACACGGCCTTCGCGTAAGCGTCCCGCTGTTCGGGCCGCTCGCCGCCAGCAGGGAATACAAACGATCGACATTCACGCCCACTTTGTGCCCGAGAAATACCTCAGACTCATCGAGACGGAAGGAAAACCGCACGGGCTCGGCCTCCGGCGCGGTCCGAACGGACCGAGCATTCTGATCGGCGACATACCGATCGGCCCGATCACGGCGCATTACCATGATTTGGACGTAAGGCTTAAATCGATGGATGCGCAGGGCGTGGCCGTGCATGCCCTCTCGCTCATGCCGCCGATGGTTTACTGGGCGGATGAAGCGTCTGCGCCCGGTGTGGCGCGGCTCGTCAACGACGCGATGGCCGAAGCTGCTCGAGCCCATCCCGACCGCTTCGTCGTTCTGGCCACGCTGCCCATGCAAAATCCTGAGGCTGCTGTGAGCGAAGTGGAGCGCGCCGTCAACGACCTCGGCTGTCGCGGCATCTACCTGGGCACGAACGTTCGGGGAAAAGAGCTGACCGATCATTCGCTCCTCCCCATCTTCGAGCGCATTCACGCACTGGGAGTTCCAATTTTTCTTCATCCGCTCAACGTTATCGGCGCTCAGCGGCTCACGAACTACCATCTACATAACCTTCTGGGAAATCCGTTCGACACCGCGGTCGCCGCAGCCAACTTGATCTTCAGCGGACTCCTGGATCGATTTCCAAAGCTTCAAGTCTGCCTGCCGCATGCGGGTGGCGCCCTTCCTTATCTTATCGGCCGTCTCAACCATGGCTGGAAAGTGCGGCAGGAGTGCCGCGCACTGAAGAAGCCGCCGTCGAGTTATCTCAGACGCTTCACTTACGACACGATCAGCCACGCTCCGGAGTCGCTTAACTATCTCATCAAGCTCGTCGGAGCCGACCGCGTGATGATGGGAAGCGACTACTGTTTTGACATGGGCTACGAGCGGCCGGTTGAAGCGGTTACGGTTCTGAAGCTAAACCGCAATGACCGAGAAAAAATCCTCCACGGCAACGCCGCGCGTCTGCTTCGGCTCGGATAGGATTGCCGATCCTGCATTGAGTCGGAAATCAAAATCTAAAATCGAAAATCGGAGACCTGGTTCAGAGCTGCAACGGCAGAGTGACCGGCTGATGGCGTTCGGCTGAAAGGTCGGCGGCGAGGGTCACTTCCATCACTTGCCGCGCCTGCTCCGGCGTCACGAGCACGGGCCGATTCAAGGCCACAGCTTCGATGAAGTGGATCGTCTCAGCTTCCATCGGCCCCTGGTAGACGTGGCCTACTTGCTCGCCCGGCATCGTTGAGAGCGGGAGCACCATCCCGCCTTTCATCGTGTTCAGCACGATATCGCGGTGGCTGTCGTCGATGAGAAGGGCGCCTTCGGTTCCGACAAACTCGATCGTCGCCGTCGAGAAATGGGGATAACCGGGCGGCAACGCCCATCCCGCGCCGATGGTGAATGCCGTGCCGTCCGCCATCGTCACCATGATCCACTGGCAATCCGGAACGCCATGCGTCTGTTCCATGATCCGATAGACGACTTCGGAGTAGACGCGCACCGGCTTGACGCCCTCGAGACACCAAAGGATAAAGTCGATGTCGTGCGTCGCCTCCATCACGGCTGGCGAGAGCCGAATGCGCCCGCCGATTTTGTTGCCGATGGAGCGAGAGACGTTGCGGCTTACGAGCGCGGTGACTGGATGGCCGAGAGTCCCGTTCACCAGGGACTGCTTTACGTAGGCGTACTTCGGGTTGAAACGCTGCGTGTAGCCGATCGTGAACTTTAGCTCAGCTTTTTTGGCGAGCGCCATCATCTCGTCCGCCTCTTTCAATTCGAGCCCCATCGGCTTCTCCAGCAGCGTGTGCTTGCGCGCAAGGAGGCAGTCTTTGGTGATTGGGTAGTGCGTCGTCTCCGGCGTGCTACAGACGAACATCGCATCGATATCGTCCCGTCGCAGAAGCTCACGGTAATCCGTGGTCGCCGTCTTGGCCCTGGTCGCTTCCGCGACATGATGGAGTTTCGTGGGATCGATCTCGGCCACGTGCACGCCCTCTACCAGGGAATGGTCGGCGCAGACCTTCGCCCGAATTTCTCCGATCCATCCCGTGCCGACAATTCCGACATTGATCTTCCGATCCGTCATTTTTATCTTTCCTGAGAGTTCAGCGCGATCACGCCGGCACACTACGCCAGATTATCCCAGCGATCAAGTATCTGAGCCCGATGCAGGCGGCGAGAACCGTATTGCACTTCCTGCGCGACGTATAGTAGGCTCCCAACCCGTGGCACTTTTTAAGGGGTGAAGGATGAAAGTAATGCAGCTCACTCGTCCAGGCGGATCTCTATTTCCGCTTTCAGCTTTCATAATTCATCTTTGAGATAAAGGAGGTCGTTATGATCACGTCTAAAGGAATTTTGGTACTCACATTGCTGGCGACTCTCATTTCGGGAACCATCGCGACCGCGCAGGAGTTTCCGACCAAAGCCGTCGAGCTGGTCTTGCCGTTCGGAGCCGGCGGGTCTCACGATCTCACCGCCAGAGCGGTTGCCAGCGTGGCTCACCAGTACCTCGGTCAACCTTTGCTGGTCATGCTCAAACCGGGCGGCGGCGGCGCGGTCGGCTCTCAGCAGGTGATCAGAGCGAAGCCTGACGGCTACACGTTGGCCTTCGGCGGCACGGGACCCAATACCGTCTTTGCCATGGTCCAGAAGGTGCCCATCGGCCCCGACCAGTTCACGCCGGTGGCCCGGATCAACCACAGTCCGACAATCCTCGCCGTTCGAGCCGATGCGCCCTGGAAAAACTTCCGCGAGCTGATCGAATACAGCAAAAAGAACCCCGGAAAGTTCAACTTCGCCAACACCGGGCCGTGGGGAGCGGCGGATCTGCCGATGCGTCTGATCGCGCGCGCGGCGGGGGTTGAGTATAACAACATCCCGTATGACGGCGGCGGCCCGGCGTTGCTCGCCGTGCTCGGCGGTCACGCCGACGCGACGTTCGGTTTCTCGCCGCAGCTTTTGCCGCAGGTGGCGGCTGGCAAGATGCGCGCGCTGGCGATAACGGACACCAAGCGCCACCGCGATTTTCCTAACGTTCCGACAGTGAAAGAAGAAGGAATCGACGTGGTCTTCACCATGTGGCGCTCGGTGCTCGCGCCCAAGGGAACACCACAACCCATCCTTGACAAGCTGGAGGCGACCTTCCGGAAAATCAGCGAGGATAAATCCTTCCACGCCCTCATTCAAGGACTCGGCGACGACGTTCAGTTCCAGGGTGGAAAAGAGTTCGAGGCTACCTGGCGCCAGGAGTGGGAGATGTTTTCTAAGGTTGTAACCGTCGCGCAGAAGTAACGGCGATGGTCAGCCGCGATGTGGCGGTGGCCGCGCTGGCCCTGGCGCTCGGCGCTGCAGCCCTCTTCGAGTCCGCGAAATTACCGCTCGGCACAGCACGCAACCCGGGACAGGGATTTTTTCCATGGTGGACTAGCGTCGTCATTGTTTTGCTCGCGATAGTCCTCATGGCTCAAGTGCTGACATCGCGTTCAAGCACCGGCCAACACACCCCCGGCCGGATTGCAAAGGTGACTGCGCTTCTGCTCGTCCTTGCCGCGTACGCCTTACTGCTCGATTTTCTCGGCTATCTGATTTGCACGTTTTTCCTCGTCCTGTTCATGCTACGGGCGACCGATCCCCAACGGTGGGCGGTCGCCCTCGGCATGGCGGCGGCGACCGCGCTTGGTTCGTACGTTCTCTTTGCTATCTGGCTGAGCGTGCCGCTGCCGCGGGGCACACTTTTAGGCTGAGGCTCCGCCATGGATCTCTTCAACAGTCTCGCCACCGGCTTTGCCGTCGCGCTGACGCCGGGCAATCTGCTCTACTGCTTTCTCGGCTCATTGATCGGGACGGCCATCGGCGTCCTGCCGGGTCTCGGCCCGCCGGCCACCATCGCTCTTCTACTGCCCGTCACGTACGGGATTCCCGCCACTTCCGCGGTCATTTTGCTCGCCGGAATTTTCTACGGCGCGATGTACGGCGGCTCAACGACGTCGATCTTGCTGAATATCCCCGGGGAGGCGGCATCGGTCGTCACCTGCCTGGATGGCTATCAGATGGCGCGGCAGGGGCGGGCCGGCGCGGCGCTCGCGATCTCGGCATTCGGCTCTTTCATCGCCGGCACGCTCAGCATCGTCGGCTTGATGCTCCTCGCGCCGCCGCTTGCCGCGTTCGCGCTCAAGTTCGGAGCTCCGGAGAACTTCGCGCTTCTCCTCCTCGGCCTCATGATGGTCGGCTATCTGGCGGGAGCGTCGATGACCAAAGGGCTGATGATGGCGTGCATAGGGCTCTTGCTTGGAACGGTCGGCTTGGATCCGATCATGGGGACGCAGAGATTCACCTACGGGAGCTTCAAGCTCAGCGGGGGATTCGAGTTCATCCTCGTGGCCATGGGACTTTTCGGCATCGGAGAGGTGCTCGTAAACGTCGAGCAGATCATCAAGGCCGAAGTAGTTCAGACGAAGATCCGGAGGCTCCTGCCGAGCCGCGAGGAATGGCGCACGGCAGCCGCGCCGATCGCGCGCGGATCGCTGCTGGGATTTTTTGTCGGCGTGCTGCCCGGAGGCGGGGCGATCATCTCATCGTTTATCTCGTACGCGCTGGAGAAAAAGCTCAGCAAACACCCGGAGCGCTTCGGCAAGGGCGCAATCGAGGGAGTGGCCGCGCCGGAAGCGGCGAACAACAGCGCGGCAACCAGCTCCTTCATACCGCTGCTCACGCTCGGGATTCCGGGCAACGCCTCGATCGCGATGATCTTCGCCGCGCTGCTGATCCACGGAGTAAGGCCCGGACCCTTGCTGGTCGCGGAAAAGCCCGAGGTGTTTTGGGGACTGGTCGCTTCCATGTACATCGGCAACATCATGCTCCTGGTTCTAAACCTTCCGTTGATCGGCCTTTGGGTAAAGCTCCTTAAGGTCCCCTACCCGCTGCTGGCGCCGCTCATTCTGGTGTTCGTTCTCATCGGAGCGTACAGCGTCAATAACAGCGTCTTCGATGTGGGGATCACCATCGCCTTCGGCTTTTTCGGCTACCTGATGCGCAAGTTCGATTTTGAACCGGCGCCTTTAGTCTTGGCCATGATACTTGGCCCTCAACTCGAAGCTTCGCTCAGGCGCTCCCTGATTTACTCGAGAGGTGACCTCGGAGTCTTTTTCGAGCGCCCGATCGCTGCTACGCTGATGGCGCTGGCGTTGCTGGTGCTACTCTCTCCTGTGCTTCGTTGGATGCTTGGCCACAAGATCCGGGACATTGTCAGATCGCCGTCCGAGCCAGGTGCACCAGGAAACAATTCCGCTTCGAAATGAATTCCTACAAGAGGGTCAATATGAAAATTCCTTTTGCAAGTGTTGCGATCCTGATGCTGCTAGCTTTTTCGACTGAGCGCTGATGAGGCAGCCCGAAGAAGATGGACAAAAGGAAAAGGTATGGAGCCGGTTAGAGTCGCAACGGTGGGTATTGGGCGTTGGAGCAATGTTCTCGCTGACGCTATCCCTGGAGGAACAAACCTGAGCCTCGTCGCGTGCACCACCCGTTCGGCGGAGAAGCGCGCAGCCTTCGCGGAAAAATACCGGTGCCGGCAGGCAGAAAGCTATGACGCGATCTTGAAAGACCCGGAAGTGGAGGCTGTGCTTCTCACGACGCCGGACTCCCTCCATGCCAAGCACATTATTGCTGCAGCGCAGGCGGGAAAACATGTCTTCGTGGATAAGCCCTTCACCTTGACGGTTGCCGCGGGGGAAGAAGCCACCGAAGCTTGCCGACGGGCCGGTGTGGTCCTAGCGGTAGGTCACCAGCGAAGGCGGCAGCCGGCGAATCGAGGGCTGAAAACCCTGATCCAGGATGGCGCGCTTGGACAGCTAATTCAGATTGAAGGAAACATCTCCTCCAGCACCGGCTTCGAAATGACGCCCACGGTCTGGCGAGCGCATCCCGAAGCGTCACCAGCCGGTCCCATGACCTGGCTCGGCATTCATCATGTCGACACCTTCCAATATCTCCTGGGCCCGATCAGTTGCGTGGTCGCCCTCTCCCGCCGGCAGGTCCTGAAAGGCATGGAGATAGACGACAGCACCGCTATCCTGCTCGAATTCGAGTCTGGGATCTTGGGCTACCTGGGGACTTCTTCTGTCGTGGCGAACCGCACCGCGATTCTGACTCTTCACGGAAGCGAGGCCCATGCTTTCAGCGAGGCTGAAGGTTCTCGGCTCTATCTCTGGAAGAAGGGGGAGCCGGACAGGTCGCCCCTCCCGCTAAAGCCGGTGGACACCATCGTTGAGGAACTGGCAGAGTTTGCCCGGTGCGTGCGCGAAGGCAGCCGGCCGGAGGTGGGAGGAGAAGAGGGGACGGCAAATGTGGCAGTTCTGGAAGCGGTTGTCGAGTCGATTTCGACCGGGCAACCGGTAACAGTCAAGAAGGGCGACATGGAAAGTCCGCGATGAGTTTTTTTGTAGCGATCGCAGACGACCCGGTCTACCTGCAGTTGCAGTTTGACGGAAACGAAAAGATACGTTTAGTATTTCCCGTCATTTTTTGAATGTGGACGTCTCCGGCGAACGGAGTCATAATGCCTGCTGCTGTGCATCCTACAAACACGTTTATTGCTTTTGAAAACACCGCGATAGAACGCTCCATTACTGCGCGTTTCGAACAACAGGTTGCTCGATATCCCGACCGCCTTGCGGTGGTGACCCCGGAGTTGCAATTCACCTACGCCGAGCTCAATCATGTTGCCAATCGTATCGCTCGCGCCATCCTGGCGCGTGTCGGAGACGGTGAAGAGCCCGTTACGCTTCTCCTTGAGCAAGGACCCACTGCCATTGCGGCGATCTTGGGAGTGCTCAAGGCGGGAAAGATCTACGTATCGCTGGATCCGGCATTTCCTCGCGCGCGCACGGCGGGGATGCTGGAAGATTCCCGGGCGAAACTGCTCGTCACCGACACCAAGTGTCTCTCTCAGGCCCGGCGGTTAATGAAACCAGAGCAGCAGGTTCTCAACTGTGACGATCTCGATCCAACCATTCCTGGCGCAAACCTTGATCGGCTTATCGGTCCCGATACGCGCGCGCTAATCCTCTATACCTCAGGCTCTACCGGGCAACCCAAGGGCGTGCTGCATAACCATCGAAATATTCTTGTTGAAACGAGGAACTACACCAACGACTTGCGAATTTGTCCGTACGACAGGGTGGCAATGTGGCATTCGTGCAGTTTTGCCACCGCCGTCCGAAATATTTATGCCGCCTTGCTGAATGGAGCGGCGCTGTTTCCTTACGATCTCGCCGCCGAGGGATTTGGATCGCTGGCCGAGTGGTTGCGCACGAATCGGATCACCATTCTCCACACACTGCCGACCACCTTTCGTCATTTTCTCGGCACAGTGACGGCGGAGGCCACATTTCCTACGGTGCGCATATTGCTACTCGGCGGCGAAGCGATCAACCGCACCGATGTGAATTGTTTCCAGCGTCATTTTTCGCCGCATTGCGTGTTGGTGCACGCCATCGGTCCGACTGAAACGTTTATCATTCGCCGGCTTTTTATCACCCACGATTGGCGCGGCAGCGAGAGCAAAATTCCCGTGGGCTATCCGGTTTCCGACAAGGAGATTCTACTGTTGGACGAAAGCGGCCGCGAGATCGGTCCCGGCCAAGTCGGAGAGATCGCGGTCAAAAGCAGATACGTGGCGCTGGGCTACTGGCGACGGCCGGAGCTCACGGAGGCCGCCTTCATCCCCGACCCCCACGGCGGGCAAGAACGGCTTTACCTTACGGGCGAT
This sequence comes from Candidatus Binatia bacterium, assembly GCA_036504975.1. NCBI lineage: Bacteria > Candidatus Binatota > Binatia (SeqCode) > Binatia bacterium. The sequence goes on from DASXUF010000078.1 coordinate 10,059, forward strand.
CTAGGCACAATGCGCCCCGATGACTGCTTGTTTCATATGGGGCGCAAGGATTTTCAGGTAAAGATTCGCGGCTACAGAGTCGAAGTTGATGAGATCGAAGCAGCGCTCCTAGAATTGGACTCGATCAAAGCGGCTGCAGTACACGTTAAAACAGATGACGCAGGAGAACAGCGTCTGATTGCGTGCCTCGTACCTGTCGCGGACGCGGCTCCGACCGTCAGCGAACTACGTCGCCAATTGACACAGGCTCTGCCGGATTACATGATTCCCTCCGCCTTTGTGTTCCTCGAGACTCTTCCGATGCTGCGCAACGGCAAGATCGACCGACGAGCGTTGCCCGCGCCTGAACGCAAACGCCCGGCGTTGAACGTGCCCTACGTTGCGCCGCACACCTCCATCGAGTCGGACTTGGCGCGTATCTGGGCTGAAGTGCTGGACATTGATGAAGTTGGTATCGATGACAATTTCCTCGAGCTCGGTGGCGATTCCCTGCTCGCCATTCGGATCCTGTCACGCGTCAATAAGACGTTCCGGCTGAACTTATCCATAAAGGCGGTTTTCAACCGGCCGACGGTCGCACGGATGGGAGAGTTAATTGCCTTACATCGAGAGCTGTAAGACTGATCCAACCACGGGAGTCGCCGCATTTCGGTTCCAGATACCAAGAATGGTTGGAGCGATCGCCGCGTCATCCACCCCCGGCGTGTCTTCGAACTTGACGGCTTCTCAGCCGCGCTGTTAGAGTTCGCCCCACACCCCCAATTCCGAGAGGAGATTGACCATGGCAGAGGCGCACATTCTGAAAATCGATTCGTTGCCCGTATTCGACCGCGGCAATGGCATCCAGACGATCCCGCTCGTGACTAAAGAGATCGGCTCAAAGCATATGACGACCGGGCTGACCCGCTTTCCGGCGGGCGCGAAGGTTCCGCTGCACTCGCACAACTGTGACGAGCAGGTCACCATCCTTGAGGGCGAAGCCGAAGCTGAGATCGACGGCCGGCGCCATCGTCTCCAAGCTTACGACACCACGCTGGTTCCGTCCGATAAGCCTCATCGGTTCGTGAACGTGGGGAAAACGCCGCTGCTGATTCTGTGGATTTACGGAACCACGGAGGTGACCCGAACCTTTACTGAAACCGGCGAAACAGTCGCCCATCTTTCCGAGCGTGATCTCGTTGGCTCGCTGCCTCCCAAGGGGAAATAGCAGCATTAAGCATTCTTCGCGGTCTTGGCGTCTTGGCGCGACCCTCACCCCTTCCCTCTCCCGCTCGCGGGAGAGGGCGAGGGAGAGGGCATCTCGCGCGACGGCGCAAAGGGCACAAGAAAGACGGCGCGATGCGAAACCCGAAACTTTCAGAGCAAGCTGATAGCTGACTGCTTTTAATATGAGCCAACCTCCATCAACGGACCGCCGATTTCAATCGACCGAACTCGAAGCGTTCGCCGCCCGCGCGCTCGCGGCGGTAGGATTGCCCGGCGCAGACGCTGAACAGGCGGCCCGGCTGATGGTGTTGGCCGACCTGCGCGGCGCCGACGGCCACGGAATTTTCCGCTTGCCGCAATACGTTCGCCGCATCCGAACCGGCGGGATGAACGTTAAACCGAACATCCGCGCGGTCCGGGAGACCGAGGCGACGGCCCTGGTCGACGGCGACAACGGCATGGGACACTTGGTGATGCGCTTCGCCGCCCAGGCCGCGATCGAGAAGGCGGAACGCGCAGGCGTCGGCTGGGTCGGAGTGCGGCGGGGCAATCACTCGGGGCCCGCCGCCCTCTATGCCATGATGCCTCTCGAGCGGGATATGATCGGCATCTACATCGCGGTCGGCAACGCCAACCATTTGCCGCCCTGGGGCGGCGTGGAGCTCTTGCTCAGCACCAACCCGATCGCCTGCGCAATCCCGGCGCTTGAAGAGCCGCCGATCGTGCTGGACATGGCCACGACGGTTGCGGCCTACGGCAAAGTGAAAATCAAAGCGCAGCGTGGCGAGCCGCTCCCTGAAGGCTGGATGATCGACGCTCACGGCAGGTCCTTGACGGACCCGAAACGCGCCGAGGAAGGTTTTCTGCTCCCGATCGGAGGTTACAAAGGGTACGGTCTGGCGCTCATCTTCGGTTTGCTTGCCGGCACGCTGAACGGCGCCGCATTCGGCCACAACGTCATCGACTTCAACAAAGACGATAGCACGCCGACGAATACCGGCCAGCTGATCATCGCGCTCGATATCGCCCGATTCTCGCCCCTTGAGTCGTTCAAGCGGAGCGTCGATCAAATCATCCGCGAGATGAGAAATTCGAAAAAGATGCCGGGGGTCGAGCGCATCCAGGTGCCCGGCGAGCAGAGTCACGCCACGTGGCGCGAGCGCTCCGCGCACGGCGTCCCGATGAACGACGCGCTCCTTAACGATCTCGAGCGAGTGGCCAGAGAGCTGGGCATAGAGGAACTCAGGCGGACATCGCGCTAATGCGTCCGAAGATCTTCGTCACGCAGCCGATTCCCAAAAAAGCGCTGGCCCGACTGCGCGAGATTGGCGAAGTCGAGCTGAACCCCAATCCCGTTCACATCATCACAAAGCCGGAGCTGATCGCGGCGCTCAAGCGCAACGACTATCTCTTCTGCCTGCTCCACGACACCGTGGATGCGGAGGTGATCAACGCGAGCCCGAATCTCAAGCTCATCGCCTCGATGGCGATCATCCCGGCCGGCATCGACGTCGCCGTCGCGACCGCACGGCGCATTCCCGTGACCACGCTCCCGCCCATCGTCACCGAGGCGACCGCGGATCTTCACTGGGCGCTTCTCCTGGCCGTGGCTCGGCGAATCGTGGAAGGCGACCGCGCGCTCCGCTCCGGCGTGTTTGCCGGCGGCCAGTCGATGCGGTTCGTCGGATCCGAAGTGCACGGCAAAACATTGGGGATCGTCGGTCTCGGCGCCATCGGAGAAGCCGTCGCCCGGCGCGCCACGGGATTCGGCATGCGCATCCTCTACACCAAACACCACAGACTGGACGAAGCGCGCGAAGCGGCGCTCGGCGTTCAGTACCGCAGCCTGGACGATCTTCTGCGCGAGTCGGATTTCGTCTCGATCAATGCCGCGCTCGGCCCCGAGACCGTCCATCTGATCGGCGAGCGGGAATTCGCCCTCATGCGTCCCTCCGCTTACCTCGTGAACACGGCTCGCGGCCCGATCGTGGATGAGAAAGCTCTGGCGCGAGCGCTGGAAGAAAAACGCATCGCGGGCGCGGCGCTCGACGTCTACGAGCATGAGCCAACGGTAGAGCCGCGACTCATCGACCTACCGAACGTCGTGTTGACTCCGCACCTCGGCAGCGCGACGCTCGAAACGCGCGAACGAATGACGACGCTGGTGGTTGAGAATATCGCCACTGTCATCGAGGGCCGCCGGCCGCCGAATCTCTACAATCCGGAGATATACGGCTCATGAGCCTAACTTCGTGACCTTCGTAATACTATGCTTAATAGTTTTCGCGATTTGCGCAAATTTACCTGTCGCCCAGAGCTGTTAAAGGGCGGGGATTTGCTCGCGCCAAGACGCCAAGAACGCAAAGTTGAAAGAATTTTATCTTGGCGGCCTTTGCGCCTTTGCGCGAGACAATCCGAGACTGACCGGTGCGCGAAGCACGGCAAGGAGACTATGAGATGAAACGAATCGGCATCATCGGAGTCGGGCTCCTCGGAAACGCGGTGGCTTCGCGCCTCCTCCAAGGGAAATTCGAGGTGAAGGGCTACGACGCGCGCTCCGAGCAGGTCAAGGCGCTTCGAGCTAACGGACTCACAGCGGCGCGGAGCATCGCCGAGGCGGCAGCACAAGCCGACGCCGTCTTCACGATCCTGCCGTCGCTCACGAGCGTCGAGACGACGATCCTCGGGCCGGGAGGCCTCATCGAGACGGCGCCGCGAAGCTGCACGTTGATTCAGATGAGCACCGTCCCCCCCGAGCTGGCGCGCCGTTTGGGCGAGGCCGCCGCCGCCAAAGGGCTTGGCTTCCTCGACGCGCCCATGAGCGGCACGAGCGCGATGGTGGCGCGCGGCGAGTGCGCGATCTTCGTCGGCGGCGACCGCGCGCGCGCCGAAGCCTGCCGGCCTATTTTCGACGCGATCGCAAAGAAGACATGCTACATCGGCGATGTCGGCATGGCCTCGCTCGCGAAACTGGCCGCAAACCTGCTGGTTGCGCTCAACACCGCGGCGCTGGCGGAGGCGCTCGTGCTGGGAGCGAAAGGCGGTTTAGCGCCGGCCGTGCTGCTCGATGCTCTAAAGGAGAGCGCGGGCGCTTCAAAGATGGTCGAGGTGCGCGGTCCGCTCATGGCGAGCCACCGCTTCGACGCGCAGATGAAGATCGATCTGTTCTTGAAGGATTTTCAGCTCATGATCGATGAAGGGCGGCGTCTCGGAGTCCCGCTACCGCTGACCAGCATCACGCAGCAGTTGGCCATGGCCGCCGCCGTGGCAGGACGCGGCGGGGAAGATTTCGCCGCGATCATCACGCCGCTGGAGCGGCTGGCCGGACTGGGAGATGATCCTCGCTCTCCAAACAAAAACCCTCATTAGAGGACGAGCCGCCGGCCCGCGCGTCGTTGAGATTGCAATTTACCGACGGTTCACAGGCCCAACCAGGTTTGCAGCAATCCGTCTTCGAACTGCAGGTGAACGATGCGCTGGAAAACGACATAGAAGAATCCCCACGCCACGGCCGTGAGGCCGATGGTCTGCCACCAACCTACCTCGCCGCGCAGAATTAAGAAAAAAAACATAAAGAGCGGGACGGCGACGGGGAAACCGAAAAGAAAAACCAACAAGATAAAACCGGCGATCCAGAGAAAAATACCGATCACGCGGCGCCGCGCCACGTCGGGCGGCACGTCGGTCGCGAACTCGAGATCCACGGCGGGGCCGCCGCCGGTCGCCGCCTTGCCGAAGAGGTCCAGAAGAAGTTGCGTCGCCGCAAGGATGAGGAGAGGAATGCTCACGGCGAGAGGAAAAAGCGCGGCCTTGAACGTCCATCGCAGCGCCGAGTGGATGGCGTAGACGGCGACGGCGATGAGAAAAAGACAAAAAAGAACGCGCGCCTTACGCATCGGCGATGTCCCTCGAGCGCAGGCGGCGATCTTGAATGTATGGATAGGCGATGACCAACGCCGTGAGCAGGATCAGAAACACCACGATGGGATGCATGAGCCATGAGAATCCATAGCGCGCAACCGAAATGAAAAGATAGGTTTCGATCAGCTTGCCAAGAACAAAACCCAAAACCAGTGGCGGCCGCGGCCAGCCAAAGAGCACCATTATGTAACCGAGAAAACCGAAAATGAAGGTCACAATCAGATCGGCGATTTGGTTGTTCGCGGTGTAACTTCCCACGAAGACCAAAAATAGGACAAAAGGGATCATCAGTCCGCCCCGGACGTAGGTTATTTTCGCCAGATGGTTCAGTACCCCAAGGCACAAAATCACACAGATGATATTGGCGATCACCAGAGTCCAGACCATCGAAAAGGTGATCGCGAGGTGCTTCGTCAGCATATCCGGACCGGGCACGATGCCCATGATCAGAAAGCCGCCGAGTAGAATCGCCATCGCCCCGCCGCCCGGCACTCCGAAGGCGATGGTCGGGATAAGCTCCCCGCCTTCCTTGGAATTATTCGCAGCTCCCGGACCCAACACGCCCCGAATGTCTCCTTTGCCGAAGCCCTCCCGCTCTTTGGAATTCTTAGCGCTTTGGACCGCGTGAGCGTACGCCATCCACTGCGCCACTCCGCCGCCGGCGCCCGGCATGATGCCGACGAAGACGCCGATGGCCGAGCAGCGAAAGACTAGCCAGAAGTGGCGAAACGTATCTTTAATTCCTTCGATGACTCCCTTTTGCAAATCTTCCGCGGGTCGATCTCCCGCGATAGCGGTTCCACGAACGGCCAAATCGACAACCTCCGGGATGGCGAAGATTCCGACCAAAACGGGTATCAGATCGAGACCGTCCCAAAGGTACATCATGCCCATATCGAAGCGCAGCGAGCCCGACTGGCGCTCCTGACCGATCGAGGAGAGCAGCAGACCGAGCAGACCCATCGCAAATCCTCTGATCTGCCCCTGCGTTCCCAAGCCGCTCAGAGAAGTGATGCAGGAAATGCCGACGATCGAGAGCATGAAAAGCTCCGGCGAGCCGAAGGAGAGAACCAACGGGCGAACGATCGGAACCGCCAGCGCCAAAAACACCGCGCCGATCAAAGCGCCTACCAGAGAGCTCATCAGCGCCGCGCCGAGAGCCCGGCCGGCTTCTCCCCTCTTGGCCATCGGGTGGCCGTCCAAGACCGTCGCGGCAGACAAGCCCTCGCCCGGAACGCCGAAGAGCACAGAGGTGATGTCTCCGGTTGTGGCGGCGACCGAGTGCATCCCCAGCAGAAACGCAAAGGCCTCGGCCGGCGACATTTTGAAAATGAACGGGAGCATCAGCGCCAGGGTGGCGGGGCCGCCGATGCCGGGGAGAAGGCCGACGACAAAGCCCAAACCCATCCCGACCATCATCAAGCTGAAGGCCTTCCATTGCAGCACCAGGAACAGGCCGTCGATCAGCGCGTCAAACATTTTTCTTACTGCTCCTATCAGGCGCGATGTGAGATCATCGGCTTAGGCGACGAGAATGCCCAACGACGTTCGGGCGCGAATATATGGGATGATAATTCGGGCTGTCAAGCGTCGATATTGACGGCGGTAAGGAGCAATGTTAAGGGTCGGCGAAAGTTTTGCCGAGCAAACCACGGAGAGGAGCACAACATGGTGAAGTTGGTTTTAGCCGCCGGGGTTCTCCACCCACCCCGGCTTGTGCGAAAATTTTTTTTACAATAATCTGCCCTCTTTTTGCATCGGCATGGCCGAGGAAGCCCAGGGACCTCAGGAGACCTGGTGTCCCATGCCCCGATACGTCGTTCGGGGACACGTCCCGTTGGCGAAAGCTCTCTTCAAATATGTAGTCGGAGCTTAACCTTCGGCCTTGATATATTTTCCCATCTCTTTCAAGGTCTCGGGCGTCTGATTGAGAAGCGCGTTAAAATCCTTCAGCACCTGCTCGTGCGAGATGAAGGAAAAATCGATCTTTGCTTTCTTCCCCTCGGCCAGGAACTCCGGATCTTTCACCACTTTGGCAAAAGCCTCCCGTAACATGGCAAGGCGATCCGCCGGCGTTCCCGGAGCGGCGGCAAAAGCCCTGCCTATGGCCTGAGGGATGGATTTAATTCCCATGAGCGATTTTCCCAGCGGGCTCGTTGCCAACTCTTCGTCGACCGGCAGATTCTCGAAGCCCGGCGCCGCCACCCGACCCCGCACGAGCGGACGCACCACCCCTCGGTCCGCGGCGAGTTTAATCGTCGTCGCAAGCGCGGACCACGAGTCCACTTCCTTACGCTCGACCGCCAGGAGAACATCACTGTTCGCCGGATAACCGGAGACGAGTTTCAACTTGGCGCCCGCGAACTCTTTCAAGAGGAGCGGAAAATCGTGAGCATTCGATCCGGGCCCGGTCGTTCCTGCCACCAGCTCGCGGTCGGCTTTGCGAAGATCGTCGAAAGTCTTGTAGGGTAAATCCGCTCTGATCGAGAGCGCCACGCCGTCCGCGCCCGAAGAGCCTATCCATTGAAACTTACGGACGTCGAAGCGGACCTGCTCGACCTTTGAAAGCTGCGCGATCGCGACATTAGGGTTAGCGGCCAAGAGAGTCAGACCGTCGGGCTTCGCTACATTGAAGACATGGTTGGTCGCCAAGAGGTGGGCGGCTCCGGGCATATGCTGAAGAATCACGGTAGGCTTGCCGAGGAGGTATTTCCCCAGGTGGTGCGTGACGATTTGCGCAGCGATAGCGAGGCTTCCGCTCTTCGCCCCGAGATATACGGTAATCGTCTTTCCCTCGTAGAAGTTCGCTTGCGCTCGGGCGGACGAGAGCATCAACGGAATCATCAAGAGGCCGAACAGGATACTTGCGATCCCCATGCGTTTCATAGCACTCCTCCTAAATTTAGAAATTTTTTTCACAGGAGCCGTTAAGGCCTGCCTACGCCACCGCCAACACATTTCCAGTTTTCGAGCTAGCGGAGCGTATCCAAGAAGAGACAGGCGTGTCAAGAGGCGATGAGCGCGGCGGCTGCGAGACAAGCTGGACATTTCGTTCGCCTTGGCGTAATTGGATTTTATTCCGAGCAGAAGGGAGAAAAAATGCCATTTTACAAAATCGCCGAAATGCAGCAGGTCCCCGCCACGGCCAACCCGCTGCAGTTCGTCCAGACCGCCGTCGGCGAATTCATGAAGGCGGGAATCGTGACCAAGCCGGACGAGGAAGGCCCGCCGCTCCACATGCATCCCAACGAGGAACAGTTCACTCTTGTGCTTGAGGGCAAGCTCCACTTCGTCCTCGGCGACGAAGAGCGCATCTGCGAGCGCGGAGACTTGATCCACATTCCCCGCTTTACCAACCATCGAAGTCGCGCCATCGGCGGCCCGGCGGTTTTCTTCACGGTGAAGAGCCCCGCCGGAGACGGCGACTTGGACCAGGACTACAACCGGGCCGAAGGCGCGGAGGAAGCCGAGAAACGCTTCGCGGAAGCTAAGAAACAAAAATAGCGATTACCCCCCGAACTTGATGTACTTGACCATCTCCTGCTGCACATCCGGCGGCTGCTGAAGAAGAACGGTAAAACTCTTGAGCACCTCGTCTCCGGACATATAACCGAAATCGATTTGAGCCTTTCGACCGTCGGCCTCCAGCTCAGGGTCCTTCAGAACTTTCGCCAACGCATCTTTCAGAAGAGCGACGCGGTCCGCCGGCGTTCCCGGCGGAGCGGCAACCGCCCTGCCGATCACCAGGGGGGCGGTCTTGATCGCCATCAATGCCTTCCCGACGGGATTCGTCGTGAAACTCTCGTCTACCGGAAGATTCTCGAATCCCGGTGACGGCACCCGGGCCCGGACAAGAGGCCGCACGGCGCCGCGCTGAACCACCGGGCGGACCGTGGCGGCGAACGCGGCCCAGACATCGACTTCCTTGCGCTCGATCGCCAGGAGGATATCGGAATTGGCGGGATACCCGGAAACGAACCTGAACTTCGCGCCGCCGAATTCTTTGAGCATCAGCGGAAAGTCGTGGGCGTTCGAGCCCGGCCCCGTAGTTCCAACGACCAACTCGCGGTCGGCCTTTCGCAACTCCTCGAAAGTCTTGTAAGGAAGATCCGAGCGGACGGTAAGCACCACCCCGTCGGAGCCCGACGAGCCAAGCCACTCGAATTTCCTCACGTCGAAGCGGACCCCGTCCACCTTGATCAGTTGAGCGATCGCAATGTTGGGGTTGGCTGCCAGGAGCGTCAGGCCGTCCGGTTTGGCCGTGTTGAAGACATGGTTCGTTGCGACGATGTGCGCGCCGCCAAGCATGGGTTGAACAACCACCGCCGGATTGCCGGGAATGTACTTGACGATGTGCTGGGCGATGATCCGCGCGGCGACGATGCTGCCGCCGCCCGACGTCCCGATCAGTATCGTGATCGCTTTCCCCTCATAGAAGCGCGCTTGAGACCACGCCGGCGAAACCATGAAGGGTATCGTCGAGAGGCTGATCAGGATACTCGACATCCACGTGCGTCTCATAACTCCCTCCTGACTATGGTTAGAAATCTAAAACGTCGCACGAACCATCAAAAATCCGCTTCCAACTATCCCAACCAGTTTCCCGGCTTCGAGCTAGCGGAGCGTAGCCAGTAAGAGATAATTGTGTCAAGAGGCAAGAGCACTACGGTTGTTGCGCAAGCCGCAATACAATGTTAATTCGTGTTCGACACTCGTTCGCCGAAGGAATTCGATGAGGCTTCGTCCAATAGGAAAAACCGGACTTAAAGTTTCAGCCATAGGGCTTGGATGTTCGGGAATGTCGGAGACTTACGGCATCGCCGACGACCGCGAGTCGTCGGCGACGATCCAGCGCGCGATTGAGCTGGGAATCAATTTTTTCGACACCTCGGACGCCTACGGCAACGGGCACAACGAAGAGCTGCTGGGCCGTGCGATCAAGGGCCGCCGCGATTCTCTTATTATCTGCACCAAGTTCGGCAATATTCGCGACGCCAAAGGACAACCCACCGGCATCGACGGCCGGCCGGAATACGCGCCGGCAGCATGCGAGGCGAGTCTCAAACGGCTGGGGGTCGATGTGATCGATCTATATTATCTCCATCGCGTCGATCCCAACGTGCCGATCGAAGATACCGTAGGCGCGATGGCCAAGCTCGTCGCGCAAGGCAAAGCGCGCCACATCGGCCTGTCGGAAGCCGGCGCCGAAACTCTCCGGCGCGCGCACGCCGTCCACCCGATCGCCGCTTTGCAAACCGAGTACTCGTTGTGGACGCGCGATGCTGAGAAAGAGTGGCTGCCGACTTGTCGCGAGCTGGGCATCACGTACGTGGCTTACGCCCCGCTCGGCCGCGGCTTCTTGAGCGGAAAAATCCGTAACAGCGACGGCCTGACCGAGATCGACAGGCGCAACCGCCATCCCCGCTTCCAGACCGAGAACCTCGCCCGGAATCTCGCTCTGTTAACGCCCTTGGAGGAAATCGCCGCCGCGAAAGGCTGCACGCCGGCGCAGGTCGCTCTGGCGTGGGTGCTGGCGCAGGGAAACGACATCGTGCCGATCCCCGGAACCAAAAGGCGCGCATACCTCGAGGAAAATGCCGCCGCCGCGGAGATCAAACTTAACGCTAGAGATTTGGCCAAACTCAACGAGACATTCGTTCCGGGCTCGACCGCGGGCGCGCGCTACCCTGCCGCGCAGATGGGAAACATGGGGCGGTAACCCATCTTTTATTTTTTATCTCCCCAGAGCTTGGCGAAAACCCCGCCATTTTCCAGCTCGATCAGATACCTGCGGTCGACCAGGTCCTGCGGCTTGATGGTTTTCGCCCGCTGATCGGACGGAGCGATCTCGTCCAAGGATGCCTGGATCGCGGCCTCCTGGATTTCCAGGCGGCGCTCGAGCGCCGGGATTTCCGACTGGTAAGCCGAGTCGAGAACCTTCGTGTCGGTGACCCGCATGTATTTGCCGAGCACTTTGTAGACGAAAGCTTTATCCGTGTGTAAAATTTTCGCCGACTCCGCCATCACGCGCATAAACCGTCCGACGGCCGCGCCGCGCCTGGCAATCGACGAGCGCAGCGTCGCCAAGGTCGTCGCCGCGTAAGGAATGCGCAGCTCGGGACCGTTGACGATCATGCGAAATCCCTGAGATGCCGCGCCCGCGTCGCCCGGCGCCACCAGCGCCGCCGCATCGACCCGGCCGCCGACGAGAGCCGCGAGCGATTCCGGTCCGCCGCCCGTCGGTACGGCCTGAATATCTTTCGCGGCATCCATGCCGAATCTTCTCAGCGCCTGGATGACGAAATAATGGGTGTTGCTGCCGAAGCGCCCGACCCCGACCCTTCTCCCCTTGAGGTCTTCCGTCCGTTTGAACTCCGGTTTCCCCATAATGTTGTGGGTCAGAATGTTCTTGACGCCGCCGATGAATACGAGATCGATGCTGCCCTGCACGTACGCCCGGACGTTGCCGATCGCGCCGGTCACCGCGATCTCCGCGTCGCCGCCCAGCATCGCGGCGGTGACGACCGGCGACGATGCGATGAAAACCAGGCGAAACTCCAGGTCGTGTTTTTTGAACAGCCCCGCTTCCTGGGCGATCCACGGCATCGATTGCGAAAGGACCTGCGCCGAGTGAACGCCCACCAGCTTGTCGGCGGCGAAAACGATGCCAGTGGTATTAACGGCCAGGCCGGCTAAGACGAGTATCGCGGCCGAACACATTGCTTTTGGAAATTGATCGAACATCGTTGGCCTCCTGTCTCACCCTAATCCGCGCCCCGCACCGTTTCAACAATCTCTGGCGCATCCGCCGGCGTCGAGGCGTCGCGCCACACCGCTTCTCCTATTGTACTCCCGAGCGATTCTGGTTTATAGCTTCGTCTTGTGCCATAGAGGGACGGCCGTATGATCATCGACACCCACTTTCACGCCTTCCCTGGGAAATACCTCGAACGGGTGCCGGAGCAATCGAGCAACGACCCGCGCGGCGCGGGCTTTCACGCTTTCGACCAGCGGGAGTATTTGGAGGTCATAGATAAGCACGGCATCGATATCGGCGTGCTCTCCAACACCGGCGGGAGGATCGAGCAAGGCGGCGACCGCGCCCGCGCGCTGGAGCTATGTAAAATTCTCAACGACTCGTTCGCCGACGCCCACGCCAAGCACCCGCGCCGCTTCAAAGCATTCGCCCGGCTGCCGATGCTCGACATGGAAGACGCCTTGCGCGAGCTCGACAGGTGCTATGGAGATTTGGGCATGCACGGAGTGATGCTGCCGACCAACCTGGCGGGAAAATATCTCGACGAGCCGGAGTTCAAGCCGTTCTGGGACGCGGTCCACGAGGGCGGCAAGCCGCTGTTCCTCCATCCCGCCAACGCGCCGTGTCAGGCGAACTGGAATAGGTTTTCCCTGCACCAAAAAATTCTCTGGCCGACCGATACGACGCTGGCCGTCGCGCGCATCGTCTATAGCGGCATCTTCGACCGGTACCCGAATCTGAAGCTGATCGCGGCCCATCTGGGAGGAATGATTCTGCTTTATCTCGACCGGCTCAACTGGCGCGAGGGGAAAGTCGAGTGCAAACTGGAGCCGGAGGAATACTTCAAAAAGATTTATTACGACACCGCCGGACCTACCCGCGCTTCTTTCATCAAGCTCGCTTGCGATACGGTCGGCGCGGACCAGGTCTTGTTCGGCTCCGACTATCCGCACGGCCGCGGCGGCAGGGACGACCAGTTCATTCCCATGACGCTGAAGTCGATGGACGACCTGGACATCGCGAAAGAAGACAAAGAGAAAATTTACTACCGGAACGCAAAAGGATTGTTCGGATTCGACGAAGGATAATCGGCCGTCATGCTTCGACATGCTCAGCATGAACGGAGACCCAACCGTTGTCCCGTTCGCCCTGACCTCTCGACAGCTCTTCGGCCTTGGCCCAGAACGGGTCGAAGTCTTTGCTATTGTAGTAGCGATGGTTCACGTTGGTGGCGATGAAGGCGCCGGAAAACTTGAGCTCCACGATGGCATGCTCGAGAACCTTCGCCGCGCACGCCGGCTCCTGCATCGGCACGGCGGCCATGGCCGTAAAACGCTGCGGATGTTTTTTGACCAGCTCTTTGACGCTCTGATTGTAAAGGCGGCACCAGCTTTCTCCCTGCTCGCCCTTGAGAGAATATCCGACGCTGCTCGTATTGGGGTCGAGCGCCGCCATCGCGACTTTCCCTTTATTCATCACCTCAAGGCGTCGCTCGACGTCCATCAAGGGCGGCTGGAGGATGTGAGGCGGTTTACCGGCGAAAGAAAAACCGACCTTGCCGTCTTTTGCCTCGACGAGCTCGACGCCGAAAGTTTTTCCATGGCGCCTGGTTTCGTCCAAAACATATTGGGGAACGTAGTGGTGATGGATATCGATCGCGCGTAGCATGCGAGTCAGTGCTGAGTGCTGAGTTTTTTATTTGCCGATTCGGGAAAAGAGTTTTTTTGCGTTTAATTCCGTGATCTGCCTCCGATCGTCCGCCGACAGCCAGTCGATCGATTGGAAGATCGGCACGATGTCCTCGAAGTTGCGCCCGGTCTTGGGATCGATGGCGTTGACCGCCCCGAACATCTCGGTCGCGAAGAGAATGCGGTCGGCGCCGATCCGCTTGATCAAAAGCTCCATCGACTCCTTGTCGTATATCGCCATGTCCCAGTAGACTCTGCGCGCCGCCTCCTCGAAAGGCTCCAAGCCCTCGCGCACGTGTAGCCCGCGCTGGCGGTTCCACTGGTACGGGATCGCGCCGCCGCCGTGCGGGATGATGACTTTCAGCTTGGGAAAATCCTTGAACACCTTCGATTTCAAAATCTCGACCGCCGCGGCGTTGTGCCATCCGATGTAATACGAGTTGGTGAGGTGCAAGCCGGGATTGAGCGAAGCGCTGGCGTGGATCGTGCACGGGATATCCAACTCGACGAGCTTCTCCCACAGCGGATACCACCACTCGCTCGCGACCGACGGCGTCAGCGGCTCTTTGCCGCCGGCGGGATCGGGATTCACATTGCAGCCGACGAAGCCCAGCTCTTTCACGCAGCGGTCCAGCTCGTCGATCCACTCCTTCGGGCCGACGCCCGGCGATTGCGGCAGTTGGCAGACCGGCGAGACTTTGTCGGGCCAGCGCTTGGCGACGCGCGCGATCAAGTCGTTGCACGCCTCTGTCCAATAGCGGCTCACGAGCGGCGAACCGAAATGATGGCCCATCGCTCCGGCCTGCGGCGAAAAGAGCAGCCGGTCGATGCCGGTCTCTTTCATGCGCGTGAACTGTCCTTCCATCGAGCGCGCGAGCGTTTCGTCGCTGATTGTGAGCTTTGCCCGCACGGGATTGCCCTGCTCGATAATCTGCCGCGCACGATAGGCCAATAACTCAAGCGGGGCTGATGTGTAATGAGTGTGGGCATCGATGATCATCGTCGATCCTCCTTGTAATGGGTGCGCCATCAATTGCCAGTCCCAATTCCCTTTGCTATACCAATCATCTACAAATGACCAGTTAAGAAGGAGCGAACATGGCAGACATACCTCGATTAAACGGCGTAATCAAAGCCCTTGAAGAAGGAAAGACCGCGTTCGTCGCATTCACTCCCGTGGATATCGAAAGCGCGATCGCGCTGGCCGGCTCTTTGCTCGACGGCGTCGCTTTCGAGATGGAGCACTCGCCGCTCGACTTTCCCGGCTTGAGAAACGCGCTTCAGTTCATGCTCGACCGCAACGAGATTCTCCAGACGAAAACGCCCGCGCCGAAAGTCACGCCGATGGTGCGCATCCCGCCCAACGGCGGCGAGATGAACCAGTGGATCGCCAAGCAGGTGCTCGACATCGGCGTATTCGGAATTATTTTTCCCCACGTGAGCACGGTGGAAGAGGCCTGGAACGCGGTCGGTGCCTGTCGCTATCCCCGCCTCGCCGACGCGCCGCTCGCGAAGCCGCCGGGAATTCGCGGCGACGCGCCGATGCGCGCGGCGCGCTACTGGGGACTGACGCAGCAGGAATACTACAAGCGCGCCGACGTCTGGCCGCTCGCGCCGCAGGGAGAAATTTTGGTGGTGATTCAGTGCGAAGATACGCGCGCGATCGACAATCTGCCGAAAATTTTAAAAGAAGTTCCCGGCATCGGCGTCGTCCTCATCGGCGAGGGAGATTTGAGCCAGGAGCTGGGCCATCCGAGAGATTACGATCATCCGGTCGTCGCCGACGCGATCAACGGCATCTTAAGGATCTGCAAAGAGCACAAGGTCGTCTGCGGCCATCCGCACCCCGACGGAAAAAACATCGAGCGGCTGGTCGCCGACGGCTACCGGTTCATGATGCCGTCGGCGCCGCGCTCGTTCTCCGTTCTCGAACAGGGCCGCAAGCTCACGGGCAGAACGTAATCTATTGAGACCGCCAGGCCGGAGGTCTCTCTCCGGGCCGATGCGATACGTCCGGTGTTACGCGGCACGAGACTTCTAAGAAAAAATTTTGATGTACGCTTTGGCGCTCCTCGTCCCACGCATCGGCCCTCCGAGAGACCCCCGGCCTGGCTGACGGCAGTTGGGCATTATGGACGTCTAGTGTTCTGGAACCGAAGTACATCAAATAATTTGGCGACCACCATTACCGTCATGCCCGCGAAAGCGGGCATTCAGAATCCCCTCTTTGTCTTCCCCTTGGCAAGGGGGAGATTTAGTGGGGGTTCCGAGTTACAAGAAGATGCTGATGTTTTTTGCAGCCAACACCGCCTGATCCAGGATGACGGTCCGGCGGGCGATCTTCATTGCGCCGTTCACGCGCCGGAGAATATCTTTCCGCGTGCCGACGAAAATGTCCTCGTCCTTCTCCATTCGCGTCCGATAAACAATAAAGTTGGAATGAGCCTCGATCTCTCGCCCGTCGTCTTTCTTCACCCGAACGTTCGAGATGAGACGGCGCGTTCGCGAGGGAGGCACCTCGGCCCACGCCTGCTTCGAATAGACCCGCTCGACTCGGATTTTCAAGGTCTGTTTCGTGTCGTTGAAATAGTAGCTCTCGCCCGGCTTGGACAACTCTTCGGTCAGATCGTCCGGCCGCTCCAGTGGGTTGTGTCGAGTCGGCGCCCAGTAACGCGAGTCGTCGGTAAATAGATCGAGCCACTCCCGCAGCCGCCGCTCGTCCAAAAGCTCGGCTTCCAGATACAAAAAATCTTCGATCTCCTGACGCAGTCCGCTGTCCATCTCGCTTCGCTTCAAGCTACCGAATCGTGCTTCGACGGGCTCAGCACGAACGGAAGATCCTTGACGATTTCAAAACTATCCCGTTCGCCCTGAGCTTGTCGAAGGGTGAACGGAGGGTTTTTCAGCAACTACTATGGGACGCGCTCTTGATCTCGCTCCAGTTTTTTGCTTCGAGCATTTTCGCCCAGTGGAGATAAAGGCTCAACTGGTTGGAGTCGCTCCACCTGCTCGCGAGACGCCCGCGGAGACCGATTTCCGACGCCGGCTCGTTCAAGCTCATTTGATAGTTAGCGGGGTAGCGCCTGCCGATCACGCTCCGCGCGGCGCCGGTGACCTGGATCCAATTGTCCATGTCGTCCTGCTCGAAGACGCCCGTGGGACTGAAGCGGTACTGCGAGACGAAACGCATGACCTCTTTGATGTCCGGCGGCGCCGTTTTGTCGACGATCGCCCAGCTCCAGATCTCCATTTTGTCCGGCCCGCGCGGATGCCAGACGCGAATCGTGCGCGTGAGCCAGTGGACGGACAGGTTCGGAAAAATCGTTCCCGCGGACGGCGAAACTTTCCGCGCGCGCACTTCGCCCAACCGCTTCTCGATCTCCGCGGCGTGTTTCTTCATATAATCGGCCAGCTCGATGACCGGCTGCGCGAACCACGGACCGGCGTCGTCCGACGGCGTCACCCACGCGACCAGAATATGGCCGTTGCCGCAGGAGATCTGGTGGCCTTTGGCAGAAATCCTGGTCTCGCTCGTCGTCGTATCGATGCCGAGGTCGCGCGCCGAGCCGTGCGTGCTGGCGATGTGATAGCCGTCGCCGCCGAAATTTTCCGCCGCCGTCTTCCAATTGGCATCGACGATCCAGCGGTGCGGCCCGCTCACTTCGGTGCCGCCCTCACGCCGGTCGAGGAGAATATCCAGATACCAGGCCATGTCGCCCAGATATTCGAGCAGCGCCGGCGCCTCGGGGTCGAACGTCGCGAAGATCAATCCTTTATAGCTGTCGATTTGGGCGACGGGGATCAATCCCCATTTGTCGCGGTCCAAGTCACGGAAGGCTTCGGCCCGCGGGACAATAGCCAGTTTCCCGTCGGCACTGTAGGTCCATCCATGATAAGAGCACGTCAAAAGCCTGGTGTTGCCCCGGTCGGCACGGCACACGCGGTTGCCGCGATGGCGGCACATGTTCAAGAAGGCGCGCGCCTTGCCGTTCAAATCGCGCCACAAGATCACCGGCTCTTCGCCCATGTAGGCGGCGGCGAAATCGCCCGGATTGGGGATCTCGCTCTCGTGGCCGAGGTAGAGCCAACAGCGCGCGAAGAGCCGCTCGCGCTCCAGCTCGTAAATCTCGCGGTCGGAAAAAATGCGGCGATCGACGAGTCCGCCTTCCGGATCGACAAGAGATTTGATCTCCATCAAAAGGACTCCTTCGCTCGATACGCGCTTACCGCGCCGCGGTATCCTGGCCGGATACCGGATTGGCGACCGCCTCTTCGAGACCTTTGATGCCTTTCCATTCGCTCGACGGCCGCGCGCGGCCGTCGCTGCCGATCTGGTCAAGTCCCCAATAAATTTCTATGGAATGACCGTCGGGATCTAAAAACTCAACCGATATCTGGCAGCCGGCCCGGCGCCGCCCTTCGAACGTAATCGGAACATTTTTTTCGCGCAACCGGTCGCGCACGCGGAAGACTTCCTCGACCGTTGCGACCTCGAAGGCGATATGATGCAACTCGCGCTGCTTCGAGTCGCCGTGACCGCCGCCGACCAGCGCGATCGTGTGATGGTCCGTGCCGCAGCGGAGAAAGGCGAACCCGCCCGGCTGCATGTCTTCGGGATAAACGTCCGAGACTTTGAACCCCAAAATCTGCGTGTAGAAATTCATCGAGCGCTCGAGATCGCTCGCCATCACAACCACGTGGCCGAGCCGCCGGATCTTGAACGGCATCCCCTGCGGCGGAGTCATCTTTCTTAATCTCTCGACATCCAAAGCCATGACCTTCTCCTTCTTTCCGGCAATTAGATCGGCAGAGCAAATAATATTCCATCGCCTAGCCTCAGGGAAGAGCCGGGGTAAAAACAAAAAGCCGGAGGCGGGAAAACGCTCTATGCCCGTTCAGTTTTTTTGGCGCTGTCTTCCAAGATGAGCTTGCCGGTAATTTCAAGCGGCTGGCTTTTCGACTCGCTGCCGCCGCCACCGAGCCCGGAGACCTGCAGCACTTTGCTGACGAGATCCGACCCCCCGATGAGAACGATGCCCGTTAAGAACGCGTCGAGAAACCAGTGGGCATCGTAATTGAGATTTTTTAACAATCTGACGTTGCGAAACGCAAAGAGGGCTATCAGGCTTAATGCTCCTGCCACGACGTAGTACGCCATGGTTTGTTTTTTTTCGGCCCTGGCACGCCGCGCCGGGTCTTCAACCGCGAGGGGATCCGGAAGCCATGGGGTCCAAGGCCCCTCATACATAGAGCACACGAAAAGCAAAGCTCTGGTCACACGGTCGATCGCAAAGGAAATAAACAGAATCATCGCGCTGACATTGCCTATCATGGTTTCCCTCCTGCCGACTTGGAGTCAGTAAAACTTTTTACTGAGAGCAGACATGGACGTAACGGACCAAATTTAGCCGGGTCGGTCCTCGCAATTCAGCCCTGAGCTTGCCGCACAAGGTATGAGTCCTCCGCCCGACTCACGCGCGATTTTAAGCAGTTCGCCGGGCGGCTGATACTTCACCGTGCCGATGTAAAGCCGGACGCGACGGTCGCTTAGGATTTTCCCTAACTGCTCATAGCCCTCGGCGTCGCTTTGCCAATAGTGGCTGCCGGTGACCTCGAAATCGGAGAAAGCATAAATCGTATCCGCCTCCTGGTGCGCTTGCAGGGCGCGTTCGACTTCAAACAACAAACTGTCGGGGTGCTTCGCTTTGCTGACACCAAAGCCCGCCAATCCGCGCCCCTCAAGGATTGCCATGCCGGAGGCCTTCAAGCGCGCGATTTGGTCTTGAAGCGTCTACCGCCTTGCCGGGTCGGACATCGATCCGCTGGTATCGGGGATAAGAATGACATGCATTCCTATCAGGAGCCGGCCTTCGACGACGGCGGCCCGGCTTCCGGAAAGAAGTCCGGCGACGCCGAATTGAAGCGCCGGGATGCCGTAGACAACAGCTACGGCTGCGACGAGCCACGCCCCAATCGTCGGAACAAAATTTGACGGATGGGAAGCCCGGTGCCGCTTTCTCCATCTCTCGCGCGTGACTCCATCGACACGAAATATGAGCTCCGTCACGTCTATCCCTCCGGTAAGCAGAATGTGGACCAAGACTAGTCCGTGAAACGCCCTCAAAATAGGTCAGCCCTGGAATAGAGGTCAAGTAAAATAAACAGCCCCCCTCTTCCGCCCCGAGTCCCGTAGGCATTTACACGACCTGGGATAAATCCGGCATAGGAACGAGACTTTTCCTGAGCTACACAACTACATGAGACGTCGAATGCCGAACTGGCTCGGCGGAATTATGCGGCGACGACTGGCCCTTTGGATCGCCGGAACATTCGCGTTTTTTCTGATCCTCATCTTCGTCCTCGCCTACCTCATCGATGAACCGTTGCGACGGAGGATGGAGCGCGACATTAACGCCAGCCTCAAGGGATATACAGTTCGCATCGGCAAGCTCGATTTCCATCCGATCGGCCTCTCGCTCGACCTGGAAGAATCGTGGATTTATCAGACCGCTCATCCCGATCCGCCGATCGCTTATATCCCCAACCTCACTGCGAGCGTTGACTGGAGAGCGCTCCTTCGCGGCCGGCTGACGGCCGATTTCGAGATCGACCGTCCCAAAGTCCACTTCGATCTCCGGCAGTTCGTGCAGGAAGCCAAAGATCCGACCCCAGTCAAGGAGAAGGGCTGGCAGGAAGCCCTTTACGCCATTTATCCGCTGAAGATCAACCGCTTCGCCATTCAAAACGGCGATCTCACTTACGTCGATAAAGGCCCATTCAAACCGCTCCACGTCACCCGGTTGAACTTTGTCGCCGAGAATATTCGCAACGTGAAGTCCGAGACAGGCGTATTCCCGTCGCCGGTTTTCTTGGAAGGCGTCGTCTTCGACAAAGGCAAAGCGAAATTAGAAGGCCATGCGGACTTTCTCGCGGCGCCCCATATGGCCGTCAAAGGAGATATTGAACTCGACCAGATCACTTTGGATTATTTCAAGCCGATCGCGGAACGATACAAGTTCTCCGTGCGCAAGGGGACGCTTTCGACGCGGGGCTCGATCGAATACGCCGCCGACGTTCAGAAGTTTCTGATCGGCAACGTTACGGTCAACGGCCTCGACGCCGACTACCTCCACCAGGAGACTGGAACGGGGCCGACGGAAAAAGTCACGAAGGAGGCCGGAAAAGTCGCCCGGCAAACCGCCAACGAGCCGACTCTCGAAGTGAAAGTCGACCGGCTCGTTCTCGACGGCCGCGTCGGTTACATCAACCAGGCGGCGAAGCCGCCCTATAACGTTTTTCTCGAAGGCGCGAAAGTCGAAGTCCAGAACGTGAGCAACCATCTCAAGGACGGAGTCGCGCGCGCGAACGTAACGGGAAAATTCCTCGGCAGCGGCGACGCGCGCGCCCAGGCCGCGTTCCGACCCGAGACCAAGGGACCGGACTTCGATTTGACCCTCGCCATCGAAAACACCGACATGACCAAGATGAACGATCTCTTGCGCGCTTACGGCAACTTCGACGTGGTCCAGGGAATATTTTCCATGTACGCGGAAATTACAGTGCGACAGGGAAAGATCGAGGGGTACGTGAAGCCTCTCTTCAGCGACATGAAGGTTTACGACCGGCGTCAGGACAAAGAGAAAGGCCTCTTTCGAAAAATGTATGAAGGATTGGTCGGCGGAATTTCCGGCTTGCTGGAAAACCGCCCGCGCGAAGAGGTGGCGACGAAGATTCCGCTTACCGGCGACGTGGAAGCGCCTCAGACCAGCACGTGGGAGACCGTGGTCCGATTAGTTCAAAATGCTTTCTTCAAAGCGATCCTGCCGGGATTCGAAAAAGAAGTTTCGGGCGGCGGCGGACGGCCGAGCCCAAAGCCTGCGACGAAAATGCCTGACGTAGCGAAGAAACCCGAACCGGCGCCGGGTTAAAAGACGCGGCGCATTGATATCCGCCGACTTATGGCTTGCTCGACGAAGGCGCCTGAGCGACTTGCCCGACGATCTCGCGAATCAGCTTGTAAACTTTGCGCTCACCATTCTTCTCAACGACGATGCGGACCGACGATCCGCGCGCGCCGCGGATCATCGCGATCACTTTGCGCGGATCTTTTTCCTTGAAGTCGATGAGCTTGCCTTTGTCGTCCTCGATGCCGACGAGGCGATCGCCGACGGCTATTCCACCGCTTTTGGCCGCCGGGCCGCCGCGAAACAATTCTTTGACGGTCGGGTAGCCGGCATCCTCCGCCCGCCATCCCAAACCGACGCCGATCCCCGAGATGGCCGGCGAGAGCAGCGCCAGGATCTGCTTGCCCAGCTTGTCGGTTTCGTCGCTCGCCGTGTTGGCTAGAACTACAACTCCGATCTTGAGCTTGGGATCGAAGGCGGCGACACTCCGGAACCCGCCGCTCGCCCCGGTGAGCCAAAGGGTATCTTCCGAATCGATGTCGGCGAAGACCCAGGCCATCGCGAGGCGGGGCATATAAGCTTTCTCGAATCTCTGGACATGGGACGCCCGGAGCGCGTTTTCGAGCGGCGCGCCCGCGGGGTCGATGTTGGCGCGAAGGAAACGGAGCAGATCGTTGACCGACGAGCGGTGGCCGCCGGCCCCGGTGAAAGTCGGGATGTCCCACTGCGAAGTCGGCTTTACCCTCGCGTTGTACCCTTGGGCGAAGCGCTTCTGCTGCTCTTCGCTTAGAGTGATCGTCGTCTGCTTGAGACCGAGCGGCTCAGAGATCCGCCGTTTGAGCAGCTCTTCATAATCCAACCCGGCGCGCAACCCAAGGACGTGACCCAGCAGGCCCATGCCGAGATTGCTGTACTCATATTTCTCGCCGGGCGCGCGGGTAAGCGTGTGGCGGGACAAAAAATCGTACATCTGCTCGACAGTATAATCCGCGTGCGGATTCATCTTGCTCTTTGGCTTGAAGTTATCCGGCATCCTGGGGAGTCCCGAAGTGTGGGTGACGAGGTCTAAAAGGGTTATGGCCCGGTCGCCAAACTTCGGAACGGAGACGGCGGCGGGGAGGAGATCCTCTACCCGCTGATCGAGCCGGACGAGCCCGCGCTCCGCCATATCCGCCAGCAGCAAGCCCGTGAAGGCCTGGCCGATGGCGCCGATCTCGAAGATCGTATCGCCGGTAGGTTTGTTTTGGCCGCCCTGCACGAGCCGGCCGTAACTGAAAACGTGAGTCTCGGCGCCGCGGATGACGCCGATCGCAAGGCCCACGACTTTGCCGTCGTCGATTAGAGGTTGCACCAATGCATCGACGCGGCTTTTGAGCTCGTCGTCGCCGGCCGCTCGCGCGGCAGGGATAAGCGACACCGCAAATAAGAGCGTGAGCCACCCGAACAAGCAGCGCCGAATGAGACCGACACTTTTCATCGTCGTTCGCGTCCTGGTTCTTTATTCAACGTCCGATTACTGGCTCTCGTTGTACAGCTCGCGAACTTCGCCTTGGATCTCGATCATGTGCTGCCGGATCGTCGCCGCCTTGGCCAACTGCTCCGGCGTCAGCACGTTGCGCACGTCGAGCGCGATCTTGAATCCTTCACGCAAAATCTTCTCGCGCAAGTCGGCAATCTTCGTGATCGCGCGCGCCACGTCCGCCTCCGCTACCCGGTTCGATCCAAAAAGCTTATCCCCCACTTCTTGCCGCACGACCCGCAGCTCGGCCAAGTAGGCCCTTTGAGCTTCTCTAAACGCATTCTTGCTGACTTCTATCTTCGCTGCCTGCTCCGGCGTCAGGTTCAACGAGTTGAGCAATCGCGGCGACATCAGTCCGAATGTCGCTGCAATTCTCGCTTGGGTCATCGCGTCGACTTGCGCATGGAGCGGGGACGACAACGAAACCAATAGGAGCAATCCTCCCAGGACGGTTCCAAAGCCGACCATGATTCTTTTTGTCTTCATCCGACTGCCTCCTTTTTATTACTGAACCTTGTACGCCTTAGAATTTAACGAACCTTTACAATCGACTCAGCTCCACACAAGCGGGAAGCGGCGCGCCAACGTCTCCAGATTCTGCATCAACGGCCTCCGCTTCTCTTGCCGGCACGTCGTACCACTCGCAAGGGCGGTCGACTTCCAACGCTGCGGCTCGCTCGTAAGACTCAGCAAGCACAATCCATAGATCTTCGGCGCCGGCTTGATTCTGCGTGAGCTGCTCCGGCGAAAGTTCTTCCATGACCGTCCAGATTTCCTCGTTAGCGGGCGCCGGCGCGGGCGGACTCCAAATCCGGATTCCTTGCCAGACCACCACGAGAGCCCATGCCGCCATGACGGCCGCGGTCAACCAGCGGACCGTCCAAGGAGAGGAATAGGAACTCACCGTCTGCGGCGGACGCGCTTCCCGGAGCGTTCGAGTGATCGCCTCCAGGTCCGATCCTAATTGCCGGTATCGTTTGGCGCAGGCTGCGCACTCCGTCAGGTGAGCTCGCTCGGCGCTGGTTCCTTCGCCGTCATGGAGCAAAAGCAGCATCTGATCTTTCAAACATCGGTTCATCGGCTGTCTCCTAATACGCGGCGCAGGTGATGCACGGCCCGGAAAAGGTAGCGCTTCACGCTGCCCGTTGTTATCCCCAGCATGTCCGCCACCTGTTCGGTGGACCATTCATCGACGTAGCGCAGCACGAACACCTCGCGCTGGCGCGCCGAGAGTTCCTGAAACGCGCGCCAGATGCGCCCTTGGGTTTCCCGGCCAAGAAGATTTTCTTCGGGAGTCTTGCCGGTGTCCGGATAATTCGCTTCCTCGTACTCGGCACCGCCCCCGCGCCACCACTTCCACCAGCCGGACCTTCGGCGATCGTGACAGGCGTTGACGCTGACGCGCACGAGCCACGGCCGCCATGCCATCAGTTGATTCTGATTCTTGTGCTGAAATCTTTGGTATACCTTCAAGAACACTTCCTGCGCGACCTCTTCGGCGTCGTGGTGATTGGCCAATAAAAGGCGGCACAAGCGCAGGACCGCCGCGTAGTGGGCGGTGTAGAGAGCCTCGTATGAGACCGGACCCTCGTAGGACACTGGTTTTATCGGCTGCGTCATTAAGGCCTGTCTCGCGTTTGCAATCATGAGCCGTTTTCGCCCTTACCTACCCCTTAACAACGAATGGCCCCCATGGATGGTTGACAGGCCCTGATTAAATATCACGGTGACGCCGGGTATAAAGAGGTATTTTTGGACTCGACTACGCGAAAAAATCAGCCCTCGGCCGAAAGCCTCGACGGCCCATTGATCTCTCGATTCCCGCTATGATATTCCGTTGGCTGAAACAGGAGGGACTATGAAAAATCGACAACCGCTGAAGCGAGCCGTTTTCTCCGCGGCGACATTATTCCTGGCGGGCCTCTGGCTCGTTTCGGAAGTTGCCGGCCAGGAGCCGTTCTACAAAGGAAAAACCATCAAGGTCGTCATCGGCACCACTCCGGGGGCGCTTTACGACCAATGGTCGCGCGTGATCGCGGCGCACATTGGAAAGCACATCCCGGGAAATCCGGAGCTCGTGCCGCAAAACATGCCGGGCGGCGGTCACAAGGTCGCGGCCAACTACGTCTACAAGGTCGCGAAACCCGATGGGCTCACGCTGATCGGGTCGATCGTGCCGTCGCTGTATTTCGATCAATTGCTGGGGCGCGAGGAAGTTCAATACGACTGGGCCAAATTTGTCTGGATCGGCTCTCCTGTGAGCGGCGAGAGCCAGATGTACATGCGCGCCGATACCCCCTACAAGACGATGGACGACGTGCGCAAGGCCGCCGAGCCGCCCCGCTGCGGGACTCAATCCACGTCGGAACAATCGTATTTCTTGCCCAAGCTCTTCAATGAAATTCTGGGGACGAAGTTCAAAATGGTCTCAGGCTATCCCGGCGGCCCCGAGATCGACCTTGCCGTCGAGCGCGGCGAGATTCACTGCCGGGCTTTTACCATCGAGGCGTTCTTTGCCCGCGAGCCTTACCTCACGTGGGTGAAGAACAAGTTCGTGCGCAATATCATTCAGACCGGTCGTAAGAAAGACGAGCGCCTGCCGGACACTCCGACCATTCACGAGCTGATGGATCGCTACAAAACGCCGGAGGCGGGACGCCGTCTCGCCGCCGTGATGCTGGCGTCGGGCGGGCTCGGACGGCCGATGCTGGGGAGTCCGGGCATCCCGCCGGATCGAGTCAAGATCCTGCGCGAGGCGTTCGACAAAACGATGAAAGACCCGGAGTTTCTCGCCGAGATCAAAAAGAGGAAATTCGAATTGGAGCCGACGCGCGGCGAAGAGCTGGAGCGGATCGTCAAGGAATCGATGTCGCAGCCGCAAGAGATCATTCAGAGAATGAAAAAGGTTTTGGAGGAATGACGCGCGGGGAGGTTTCTTAAAAAGGCCCCGGTTCGTAGGAGCCGGGGCCTTTTTAATTTTCATTCCAGCCTGGACGACTTGAACAATCGGCAGCGAATCGGGCCTTTGAATCTTAAAACCCGCGGCGGCTTGCCTCTTTCAACCCTAATTCATTTCAGCTTGGTGACCCACTCGCGCCACAATTTCTCGTAGCGCTCGATCCGGTCCATGTACTTGACCGGATCGACGAGGATAAAGTCGAACCCGTCCCTCAGCTCCGGCGGATCGGGAACGATCTCCGGGTGCGTCGCCACGCGGTTCGCCTCGTGCACCACCTTTTCACCGCCGTCCTTGCTGAAGAGAAAGTCGAGAAAGAGCATCGCCGCATGGGGATGAGGCGCGTTCCGCGCGAGCGCGGAGACCTGGGCTTTTCCGACGACGGGCTCGAGATTCACCCAATCGACCGGCGCGCCCTTGCGCTTCTCGCGCGGAAAATGATGATTGTAGGCGTTGGGCGAGAGCGGATCTTCTCCGGCGACAATCAATTGCGCCATGAGCGTATGCCCGGATCGGATGTTGGGTTTCTGCGCGCCCAATTTCTGAAAAAAGGCGCGGCCTTTCTCCTCGCCCCACGATTCCATCAGCGTGAGAAACCATTCGGTCTGCTCGCGCTCGAGCGACATGAAACCGCTCCACTTGGGATTGAGCAGGTCTTCGTAACGCCGGGGCGCCTCGGCGGCTTTAACGAGCCGGGTGTTATAACCGAGGACGATCATCGTGACGCGCCCCGCCGTCCAGAAACCTTGCGGGTGAACAAAACGCCGGTCAAACTTTGCCGTCACCGGCGTGCGATAGGGTTGCAGGGTTTCCTTCCGCCGCAGCAGCTCCATCTGGCCGTCGTCGAAATCGATCACGTCCGCCAGAGTGCGCTTGGCCTGGTATTCGGTCAAGTATCGTTGCAGCGCCCGCTCCGAGCTCAGCCGAATCAACTGGGCTTTCAAAAACGGGTAGCGTTTTTGAAACAGCTCGACGACGCGGCCGGAATCCGCCGCCGACATCGAGGTATACCAAACGACTTCGCCCTCGCGTTTCGCGCCGTCTTCCAGCCTAGTCTGCCGGTCCGCGCCCGACAGCATGGCGACTTCGCCGACGCCGGCGGCCAGCGCAACGCCGCAGTACAAGCCGAGACTTGCGAAAACGAGGAGACACGTCGGGCGCAGAGTTTTCATGGGTCCTCCTCTCGGATGGTCCGCCGGTACGTCGCAAGGAGCGCGAGCGGCGATGATACGAAGTTAGGCGAAGTTCTCATTGACCCGAGCAGTCCGTCTACTCGATCTTGGCTCGGACCGTTTTGCTGCCGCCGTGGTCGCCGATGGTTAGGCTCACGGTTATCGGGTTCGCAATGCCCTTGAGATTCGCGCCTTCAGTCTGGATCTCGAACTCGAAGCCGCCCGCGCGCGCGGGACGAATCGCCGCTTCTAATAATTTCACCCGGTTGATCGTACCTTGGAACTTGAACCCGCCGCTCCCGTCCTTCTTGAAGGAGCCCGCCGGGATGGCGACGGAGTAGGCTCCGGCGCCGCCCTTTAGTTGGAGGGTAACGATATCCTTGGCGAGATCGAGTCCGTTGCTTCCCGCCCCCAGAGTGAAGCTAGCCATGATCTCAATTTCGCCGTCTTCGATATCGATCTCGACCTTGGGGTTGAAGGCGGCAAACGGCTGAGATGCCTCGGCGGCGACGCATTCTTCTCCGCCGAAATAACACAGGATCACCGTCAGAGAAACTAGCGCGCAAAAGCTTCGCGTCGACTTTGCGATCATGTTCGTGTCCTGCTTCCCAGTCCTACCGATGCGCGCACCGCCAGTCAAGCGGAGCGCAGGCAAAACGGCGAAGGGAGCGGTTCCCCGACCAGCCCGCTTTCCCGGCTCAACATTACCGAACCGTAATTTTCCTATCATTTTCCCATGAACCTAGCTTGTTAACCTGGGTTTGATCGCCGTGGGTGTTTTGGATTACGATGCGTGAAGCATGCGCTTGCTTTTAGTTGAAGACGACGCGAAGACCGCGTCGTTTATTTTGAAGGGGCTGAAAGAAAGCGGCTATGCCGTCGACCACGTCGGCGACGGCGAGACGGGGCTGCACATGGCGATCGGCGAGCCCTATGACGCGGCGATCATCGACGTGATGCTGCCGAAGCTCGACGGGCTCGCTCTCATCAGCGAGCTGCGCCGGGAAAAAAACCAGCTCCCCGTGATCATTTTGAGCGCCCGGGGCTCCACCGGCGATCGCGTCAAGGGTCTGGAAACGGGCAGCGACGACTACCTCACGAAGCCCTTTGCCTTCTCCGAGCTTTTGGCCCGCGTGCAGGCATTGC
>DASXUF010000079.1 GCA_036504975.1 Candidatus Binatia bacterium
GGCCTTTGTCTTCACGGATTCTCGCGACGCGCGCAAAGCGCAGCGCGAAGCCCGAGCTGTATTGCGGACTGCGCTGGATTTCATTGTACGCGACCTCGACGACGATCTCCGGCCTGACGGCCACCGTATAGCCGTCGTCGGCGAGCTTAAGCTCCTGGAGCTTTGCCGTCATCTCCGTGAACTCTTTATCCGTCAATCCTTTGAAAGTTTTTCCTACCGGAGCAAAGCCGCCGGCGCCGTCGACGACGGCCAGATGATAGTTGGAAAGCCAGCCGCGCCTTCTTCCCGAGCCGCGATCCGCCGCGACGATCGCGCAATCGACGGTCTCAGCCGGCTTGATCTTGAACCAGAGCTTGCCGCGGTTGCCGGGCATGTACGGGCTATTCAGAGCCTTCGCCATCAGTCCTTCGTGGCCGGCGGCGTGGGATTCCTTCAAAAAAGTTTCGGCCTCGGCTCGGTCTCCGGTAATATTCCGCCGGGCGAGATATTTGCCGCCGGTGATGGCTTCGAGTCTCCGCCAGCGGGCTTCGTAAGGCTCGTCGATGTGCGAGACGCCGTCGAAATAGAGGCAGTCGAACAGGTGCAGTGAAAGAGGAATCTCAGTCGCCGCCGCCTCGATGCCGTGGATGCGCCGGAAGCGCCGCATCAAATCCTGAAAGGGGAACGGCCGGCCGTCTTTTCCTATCGCTACCACCTCGCCGTCGAGAATGAAGGAATCGCCCGCGAGTTCGTTTTTCGCAAGCCCGACGATTTCCGGAATGCTCCGGGTCACTTCGGAGAGCCGCCGGCTCCAGATGTGCACGTGCTCTCCGTCTTTATGGATCTGGATTCTCGCGCCGTCGTATTTATATTCGAGCACCGTAGTTCCGCCGTGAGACTTGAAAATCTCGTCGAAATCCTGGGAAAGCTCCGACAACATCGGCAAAAGCGGGACAAAAAGCTTTAGATCGACGGCTTTTAGGCCCGCGGCACCCTGGGTCAGACCGGTCGCGGCGACTTCCGCCAGATCCGAAAGAAAGAGCGCCGCGCGGCGCACCAGCTTCAATTCCGAGCCCGAGGCGCGGGCGATCGCCTCCTGGATCAGGCCGTCGTGGAGGCCGATGCGCAGCTCGTTATGGAGCAGGCGAAATAAAATCGGCCGCTCTGGACCATCGGTTTTTTCCACCAGCTCCTTCAGCCGGGCGAATTTTTCCCGGCGCGAGCCTTTGCCGGCGGCTTCGGCGATTTTGGCGAAGCTGGCCGCGACTTCGCCGAGAGTGAGCGGAGTCGAGGGGGGATTGGCTGTTTCGGGTATTCGATACGCGTCGGACAGGGCGCCCCGACCGATTTCGAGCGTCCGAGGATCGGAGACCGGAAAGGGACGTCCCGAGAGAAACGCGACGCCGATGCGTATCTCATCCGCGGCGAGCCGCCGCAAGTACTCCGCCGCTGCCGCGACTTTGGCCGACCGGGCCGGCGTCTTCTCCAGCGCGTAGCAGAGCGCGGCAAACTCGGAAAAATCCATCGCTCCATTGTAGCATGACGCGGCGCCGGCAGCGCCTATGGCGGCGAGGTCCCAAAATTGTTATGACTGTCACGATCAGCCGAAAGGGCAGTAACCAGGGGAATGGCGCCGCGTACAAACAATATCTTCGCCGGCCTTCCAGAATCTCTCGGGCAGGAACAGTTTCTCACGTTATTCGAAAACGAGGCCGTCAAAATCGAGCGCATCGTTTCGCATTCCTCCGGCAGTCCGGCCGGCTTATGGTATGATCAGCCGCGAGATGAGTGGGTGATCGTCCTTAGCGGCCATGCGACTCTTGAATTCGAAAGCGGCGAGTTGTTTGAAATGAGAAAGGGTGATTACGTGACCATCCCAAGCCATGTCAAACATCGAGTTCCTGAAACCGACGCGGAGACGATCTGGTTGGCCGTGCACATAAAAGACCCCTTGACAGGTCGTGCAAAACGCAGTTGAGGTAAATCTCGTAAGTTCCGCTCAAGACTATTATATAGAGGAGGTGCGATCATGGCGTATTCCATTCGCAAAGTGGACGTATGGGCGGCGGAGATCGACGACCGTCCGGGCGGCCTGGCAGAGAAATTGGAAGCTTTGGCGCAAGCTGGAGCGAGTCTCGAGTTTGTCATCTCGCGCCGCGAGGCCGACAAACCCGGCAAAGGAGTGGTGTTCCTGACGCCCGTTAAAGGCGCCAAGCAGACCCGCGCGGCGACCGACGCCGGCCTCAGCACGACGAACAGTCTCCATTCCGTGCGCGTGGAGGGTCCGGACAAGCCGGGGCTCGGCAACAAAATGACGCGCGCCCTCGCCGACGCCGGGATCAACCTGCGCGGCGTCTCCGGCGCGGCCCTGGGTCGAAGGAGCGTGACCTATTTTTCATTCGACAGCGCCGAGGACGCGGCGAATGCCATGAAGCTTTTGAAAAAAGCGCTGAAGTAAAGAATGGCTCAGCCGTCCCGGGTTCTGGGCTATGGTTTATTGTTTTTAGCTTTTATCGCCTCGGTGATCGCGCTCTTTTTCGGCTATTACGGCGCGAAGCTCGTTTATCTTGCCGCAATATTCGGGAGCGAGAGTTCCCTCGGCGAAGGCATGTCCATCGTCTTGGGTGTTTTCTCGTACCTTAGCGTGGTGACGGCGGCGGTTTTATTCCCGCTCATTGCTTTGGTTGCGGCAGCTATCGCCTTGGTCTCTTGGAATGGAGCCAAACGACACCTAAAGACGACGGCATAAGGAACAGTCCCCTCTGATCAGTCTTGACGGCGCATCCTAAAACAGGGTACAAACGCGCCGAAGCCGGCGCCGTATTGATTGGCTTATTTCATCGATATGCGGAAAGCCCGGTCTGGATTCTCCAGCCGGGCTTTTCTTTTGAGTCTATGTCCTCGGGATTTTAAGTCCCGCGTGTCGGAATTCGTCAGGCACTCTTCAGACATGACTTGCATAAAATTTTCTTGCTAAGCTTTCGCAATCGCTCTACAATTGATCAAGATCAGAGACTCAAGAGCCAAATGAAGCCGAAATCCAGCCGGAGCAAATTAGCTTACGATTTAAAACGTCCGAAGGGATCTCTGAAATTGGTCAGCCGAGGTCACTCGGACCGGTTCAATCCAAAGGTCGCCGAGCTAGACGCTGTCTGGAAGGACAATCAACGCGGGATCTTGCCCAAGCTGCTTAAGCTCAATCAATCGCTACGAACAACCGAGTGGCCCTATCCTTTCAACACTACCAATCACAAGATTCGGCAGGCTGACGCCCGGAACCTGGAGTGGATTCCGAGCCGCTCCATACATCTCGTCGTTACGTCTCCTCCATACTGGACCCTGAAGCAATATGAGACCCATGCAGGCCAGCTTGGGGAAATAGATTTATACGAGAAGTTTCTAGACGAGCTGGACAAGGCGTGGGCAGAGTGCGCACGCGTGCTGGTCCCCGGCGGCCGCATCTGCTGTGTAGTTGGCGATGTATGTGTTCCACGCAAACGCGAGGGACGGCATTACGTCATGCCGCTACATGCGGATATTCAAGTGAGGGCTAGACGGTTAGGATTGGACTGCCTTACACCGATTTTTTGGTTCAAAATAGCCAACGGAATAACGGAGGCAAAGGGTAACGGCGCCGGCTTCTACGGCAAACCGTACCAACCTGGGGCGATTATAAAGAATGACGTGGAGTACATTCTTTTTTTCAGAAAGGGCGGCGAGTATCGTTCCCCGACTCCGATCCAAAAAACCTTGTCGATGTTGTCCCGTGAAGAAATGAGAGGCTGGTTAACATCAGCCTGGTCCGACGTCAAAGGAGAATCGACAAGAAAAGGTCATCCTGCCCCATTTCCCGTCCCGTTGGCCGAGCGGCTCATCAGACTATTTTCCTTTGCCGGCGACACCGTGCTAGATCCTTTTTGCGGAACCGGCACTACGTCGGTCGCGGCAATAAACACGGGTCGAAACAGCATCGCGTGCGATATCGAGCCGAAATACGTTTCCCTCGCAACCGACCGCTTGTTAAAGGAAACCAAGCATAAACGCACCCATGGCGCCACGACTTGCCTTGTCAAAGATATACCGAAGGTTCGTGTGGCTTAATGCAACAGTATATAAAATTTTGAGTTACAATCTCTATGAGACAATCTCCATGAAAGGCTTCGTACCGACACCCGAACCAATTGTCGATTTAATGGTGGCAAAGCTTTTCAATAAAAAGCCGCCAGACAGAAAAGATGTGATCCTAGATCCTGGATGTGGTCGGGGTGCGTTCATCGATGGCATCATCCGTTGGTGTAGGAAGCACAATACTCTATTGCCGCGCATAGTCGGAATAGAATCTGATCCGAATTTCATAGAGCAAACGAAGGATAAATTTTCCCGATTTTCTTCGGTGAGGATTTTGGAACAGGATTTCCTTGCCGCGCATAACTGCGAATATGACTACATAATCGGGAATCCTCCCTATGTGTCGATTACAAAACTTTCCGAGGATGAGAGGTCCGCATTCAGAGCCAGATACTCAACGGCTAAAGGTCGCTTCGACCTGTACTTGCTTTTCTTTGAACGTGCCCTAAGCTGTCTTAACCGTAATGGACGGTTGGTATTCATAACGCCGGAAAAATTTCTCTACGTCGAGACGGCACGACCGCTCCGTCTCATGCTTGGGAAAGTCGCTGTAGAGGAAATCCATCTGGTTGATGAGGGCAGCTTTGGGGAGCTGGCTACCTATCCTACGATTACGACTGTTGTTAAAGCCCCGGCGCCCGATACAACCAAAGTTATTCTTCGTGATGGACAAAGGCGACACGTTCGTCTGAGCGTCCATGCTTCGTCTTGGATGCCCATTCTCAACGGCCGACCCGACAGAATCATTGGTCACACCTTAAAGGATATCTGTGTCAAAATCAGCTGCGGCGTAGCGACAGGCGCTGACTCTGTATTTGTAGTTAAGACGGTGTCCCCAGAACTGAAGCGTTTCGCATATCCGACAATCGCAGGACAGGAAATTAGCCCCGCCGATAGGTCACTCGCACGCGAGCATTTCATGTTGATGCCGTATTCACGGAGCGGAGACTTGCTGGCCGAAAAAGAACTCAGTGAACTCGGCGAGTACTTGCGTCAGCCGCAGCATCGCGAAATTCTGCTGAAGCGAAGTTGTGTCACCAGAAAACCATGGTACTCCTTTCATGAGACGCCACGACTTCCAGACATTCTCCGACCAAAGATTTTATGTAAGGACATTACGCGTACTTCGTTCTTTGTTGTAGATGAGATCGGAGAGTTGGTTCCGCGTCACTCTGTCTATTACATCGTCCCAAGGGACCCGTCGCGTATCCATGAACTTGCCGAATATTTAAATTCCTCGACTGTCAGCTCGTGGTTGCTCTCTAACTGCCAGAGAGTAACTAACAACTTCCTTCGACTCCAAAGTCACGTCCTCAAGCAACTTCCTATCCCTGACGAGCTTTTGTCGGGAGGAGTCGCTGCCAGCATTGCGTCTAACGAACAAAACCCCACTCTGACGTTCGGATGACCACTCCTTTTGACGAATTCATCGATGACATCAAGAAAAGGCGGTTCCACAATCACCGATTGGAACTGCACTCCGACGTTGTAAGCCGCGGCATCCTTAGAGATCTTATAAAGTCCTGCGACGGCTTCAGGGCGGATCTCGACTCCGGAAAAATCCGTTATTGGATGAACGTCGTTGCGCCCGGCGATCGAGGTAGAAAAATAGATTTATTCATTGGCGAACCCGCGGCGGACGGGAATGGTCCAGATTTAGAAAAGGTCCGAATCGTAATCGAAAATAAGTCCGTCGTAACGGCACATCGTAATCGGACGAACCGATTTGATGATCTCAAAAAAGCACTCGAATCAATTCATGGAGTTAAGAAGGAAGCCATAATCATAGCTACCATCCTTGTTGGACTTGCCGAGCGTTTTCTAAACATCCCCGATCAGGTCAAGAAAAGATATAAATATCAAGTAGCCAAGTTCGAAAAGAAAATCTTGCCGCGCCTTTCCTCAGGTGACCAGTCGCTTTGGAAGGAATTCAATTGGGCCATAAGTATGAATCGCACAGATGATCCAAGAACAACCGTCGAGCACTTTCAAAAACTTCCCAGGCGAAATTCGGCTTATACACACGAAGTCGGGTACGACTACGTGTTGGTCGTGCCGGTATACATTGACAACGTAAACCCCCCTGAGATCCCACGTCCTAACTCACTCAACATCGATCTGGATAGGGAATACCAAGCGATGCTGGAAGTAATTTGCAAGGCATACATGGCACGGTGGCACCTATAGACGAACTGCTGATCACTTCGTCTAGGAGTCTTTGTCAAAATTTAAGAGGCGCCCGACTCGGACGCCCGGGTCCGGATGAGGTTATTCTGCCGCCTCCGCCGCTTCCCTGAGCCTTCGCTTGCGCACGGCGTCGGCCAAAACGTCCAGCAGCTTCTTGCTCTCTTCCCAGCCGAGGCAGGCGTCGGTGATGCTTTGACCGTAAACAAGTTCTTTCCCGGGCAATAAATCCTGGCGGCCGGCTTTCAAGTGGCTCTCGACCATGACGCCGAAGATGCGGCCGTCGCCGCCGGCGATCTGAGCGGCGACCTCGCGCCCGACGTCGACCTGCTTCTCAGCGTCTTTGGCGCTGTTGCCGTGGCTGAAGTCAATCATGATCCGCGCTGGAATTCCGGCCTCAGCCAGATTTTTCGCCGCAACGTTTACGCTTGCGGCGTCGTGGTTCGGCTGTTTGCCGCCGCGTAGGATCACGTGGCAGTCCTCATTCCCCGTGGTCGAGACGATGGCCGAGCGGCCGGCCTTGGTCACGGACAGGAAATGATGCGGCGCGTGCGCCGCGCGAATCGCCTCCAGCGCGATTCGAATGTTGCCGTCCGTGCCGTTTTTGAAGCCGACGGGACAGGACAATCCGGAAGCGAGCTCTCGATGCACCTGGCTCTCGGTCGTGCGCGCGCCGATCGCTCCCCAGGCCACGAGATCGGCGACGTACTGCGGCGTGATCATGTCGAGGAACTCCGACGCCGCCGGCATGCCCATCTCGTTGAGATCGAGAAGGAGCCGGCGCGCGGTTCTCAGCCCGTCGTTGATGCGAAAGCTGCCGTCGATGTCGGGATCGTTGATAAGTCCTTTCCACCCGACCGTGGTGCGCGGCTTTTCGAAGTAGACCCGCATCACCAACAACAGGTCGCCGGACAAACGGTTTTTAGCCGCCTCCAGCTTGCTGGCGTATTCGTGCGCTGCTTTTACGTCGTGGATCGAGCACGGTCCCATGATGACCAGCAGGCGGTCGTCGGCGCCGTGCAGGATGCGGTGGATCGCCTGGCGCGTCTCGTACACCGTTTGCGCGGACTTCTCCGTCAGCGGAAACTCGCCGAGCAGATGATCCGGTGTCAGAAGCTCCTTGATTTCTTTGATCCGTAAGTCGTCGGTCCTGTACATAAACTTTGAATACCTTCTGCCGCGATGGCCCCATGATAAACCAAATGAATCGGAATCGAAAACGGTTCGGAAGGGTCGAAAGTTGAGAACCTTATTTACTTTGAATTTACTTTGAGGTAAGCCCCGCGGTGATGAACGCTTCAACCAACGCCGCAAGGAAAAGAAGCGGGAGGATGACGATCAAAAAAAACCTGAGACCGCGCGCTACTTCAGGGCCCAACGGTCTTTCTTCTTTCCCGACCATCCGCTTGATCGCGTGCACGCCGAGCATGAGGCCGACGCTCGTGCCGAGCAGAATCGCCGGAAGCTCGATCAAGCCATGCGGCGCGATGGCGAGAAAGAACGCCGGCAACGCTCCCGATCGTATCGAAGCGTGTAAAACAGTCCCGAGAACGTAGCCGTTTACCAGAAGAAAGATCAGCGGCAAGATTCCACCGAATGCCCCCAGGACGACGACCGCCAGCGTCTTGAGGCCGTTGTTGAGAAAGATCGCCAGCGCCAGATATGGCTTCGGAAGTCCTAGGAACAGCCGGGTAAATTCCCGCAGAGCCTCCGCGCGTCCGGGGGAAAGTCTTGGAGCATACGTAGAGGTCGCGATGCCGCACACCGCTCCCGCCAGCAACAGAAGGACGCTCGCAACGAAATAAGGCCCGAGCTGTCGGAAATAGCGAGACAGTTCAGCCGCGGCCCTTAAGCCCTCACTTCTCATTTCTCATAATACCACATTCGTTGCAGGGATACCCCGTCGAGACAAAAGGCCGGAAAGAAAGATTCTCTCCGGCCCTTTTGAAGTACGGTCGTCGCCGGTCTTACTTTTTCAATGAGGTATTTCCCGTAGTCGGGAAAACTTTTCTCTCGAGTTCGGAATGACGCACGTGCCGCCGTCTTGCGGTTTTTGCGAAAGAGATAGTATGTTCACGCCATGGAATTAAAAAGTGAATTTCGTTCGGCCTTAAAGAAAAACGAGGCGCGGACTCTGGTGGCGATCGCCGATAGAATTTTTCCGCCGAGCGACAGTCCCGGCGCCGTGGAAGCGGGCGCGGTTGAATATATCGACCGCGCGCTCGCGGGAGACTACGCGGAGCTATTGCGGGGCTATCGAAAGGGCCTCCGCGCGCTCGACCGCTACGCGCGCGAAAAGTTCGGCGCGAAGTTTGTGAAGCTCGGCGGCTCCGATCAAGACGCCGTCTTGCTGGATTGTGAAGCGGGACAAATTCCCCGATTCAAGAAAAGCGCGGATTTTTTCGCGACGGTACGCTGCCACGTTCTGGAAGGGGTCTTCGGCGAGCCGCAGTACGGCGGCAACCGCGGTTTGATCGGCTGGCGTCTGGTCGGTTTTCCCGGCCAGCAGTTCGGTTATTCGGACGCATACATAAACAAGCCGGCCGATCTGTCGCCGGTCGCCGTCGAGGAGCCGGCGGTGGAGGAAAAAGCATGACATCGCCTCAACCAACCGCCGATGTTTGCATCGTAGGAGTCGGCGCCGTTGGCGGGATCCTCGCCAAGGAATTGGCGTCGGCGGGAATGAAGGTCGTCGGCTTCGAGCGCGGTCCGGCGCCGCGACTTGAAGACTACGCGCCGCGCGACTCGATCAAATTCATCGCCCGCGCCGATCGGCTCGACTGGGTGCGGCACGAGCCGACAACGAGCCGCGCAAGAAGGGGAGAGCCGGTCGAGCTGCGCTACCGCACGAGCCCGCTGAACGTGCTCGGCGGCGCGCTGCTCCACTGGACGGGCCAGGCGTCGCGCTACATGCCGGGCGATTTCAAAGTCTGCACGAACGAAATCGAGAGCGGCGTCGCCGAGCGCGCGGGCGCGGATCTTCGCGGCTACGACGTCGTCGATTGGCCGCTTACCTATGACGATCTGGAGCCTTACTACGAACGCTTCGAGTGGGAATTCGGCGTCTCCGGACAGGCCGGCGCGAACCCTTTCGCCGGTCCGCGCAAGCGCGGCTATCCGCTGCCGCCTCTGCGTCACAGCGCGCGCATGAAACTCTTTGCCGAGGCGTGCAGGAAGCTCGGCTATCATCCTTACGACACTCCGGCGGGAATTCTTTCCGAGCCGTATAAGCCCGCCGCGCCCTTCGATACGCGAATCGCCGAGCGGCCGGCATGCGTCTATTGCGGCCACTGCAACTTTTACGGCTGCCACGTTCACGCCAAGGCGGCGACGCTCTACACGACGATCCCCGTCGCCGTTCAAACCGGAAACTTCGATTTGCGCACGGACAGCAAAGTCTTTCGCATCAACGTGGACGGCGGCGGCAAGGCGACCGGTGTGTCCTACTTCGATCCCGACGGGCGGGTGCGGGAACAGCGGGCGCGCATCGTCATACTTTGTGCTTTCGTATTCGAAAACGTCCGGCTGCTGCTTCTGTCGAGGACGGATGCGCGCCGTTTTGCCAAAGGCCTCGCCAACTCGAGCGGCCTCGTCGGCAAATATATTATGGCGCACGGCGACGTGCGCGCTTACGGCTTCTTCGACGACGTCATCATCAACGGCTTCATCGGACCGGGCTCGGCGGCGATCAGGATCGACGACTTCAACGGCAACAACTTCGATCACGCCGGGCTCGGCTTCATTCGCGGCGCCACGATCGGCACGAGCGGCGAAGGCACGCCGGTCGGGCGCATGGACGTCGTCCCGCCGGGAGTCCGGCGCTGGGGAAAAGAATACAAGGATTATTTCGCGCGCTATTACACGCGGACGTTCGATCTCAACATGCAGCCGGAGACGCTGCCGCATAAAGACAACCGGGTGGACCTCGATCCCAGCCAGCGCGATCGCTGGGGCGTGCCGCTGCCGCGCGTGACGTTCGACTTCCACGAGAACGAGCGCCGGCTGCATCGCTTCATGGCAGGCGTCGGAGAGAAGATCATGCGCGCGACCGGCGCGAGCAAGGTCTGGACGGGCGGGAAGGAGCGGCCCAACCGATGGGCCGGCGGCACGCGCATGGGAAAAAATCCCCGCCGCTCGGTCGTGAACGAGTACTGCCAGAGCCACGACGTGCCGAACCTCTTCGTCGTGGGCTCGTCGGTTTTCCCGACGCTCGCGGGCTATCCGCCGACGGCGACGATCGCGGCGCTGAGCTACCGCACGGCGGAATATATCCTGCGGCAGAAAGACTGGTGAGGCTGCCGCAATCGTTATTTCACCACGGAGTTCGCAGAGTTCGGAGTATTTCACAATCAAAAACTCTTTACTCAGCGCCCTCCGCGCCTCCGCGGTGAGTTCTCTTCAATACGAAGCACACAAAGTTGGGGATCGAGTTACCTTTTCAAAGTCTCGCGGCCGATGACCGCGAGCAAAACCGCCGAGAGCACGAGCAGGGGAGAATAGATCAGGAAGGGCACGCCTGGGTTGTACGCATCGGCGAAAAAACCGCCGAGCAGCGGCGCGCACACGCCGCCGATCTCCGCCAGGGTCCGGCGCACCGCCTGCAGCCGCCCGCGGGCGCTCGCCGGCACCACGTCGTACGTCGACGTCGCGAGCGAGCCGAGCGAGAGGCCGTTGGCGACGCCCATGAGCGAGAGCAGCACGGCCAGCTCGAAGAAGCTATCGGCAAGTGGAATAAGAACGAAAACGAGCGCCGGAATTCCCGTGCTCGGAACCGAGGCCCACTTCCTTCCCACCTTGTCGATGACGAAGCCCGCCGGCAGGATCATCATGAATACGAACATTCCCATGATGGTGAACAAAAGCCCGGTTTGACTTGGGCTGAATCCGAGCTGGTTCGCGTACAGCGGCAGCATGCTCTGCAGCGTGACCCGGTGAACGAAGCTCGTGAACGTGGCGAAAACGAGGACCAGATAGGTCGCGCGCAGGTCCGGCTGGATCTGCTTGAACAAGGCGGCCAGCTGCCGCAGCCGCTCGCCGAGAGAGACCGGCGTCGCATGACCGGCCGGCTCGGGACCGACCTTCGGTACGTGCGCCGGCCCCGCCTCGTAGCCGCTGAATCCGAGCGGGACCGAAATCGCCGCGCACACGCCATAAGCAAGGAATGCGGCTCTAAATCCCATCGCTTCGGCGAGCAGCCCGCCCACGAACGGTCCGAGCGCCAGTCCGATGTTGTGGACGCCGTGAAAGCCGCTGAGCACGCGCCCGCGTTGGTCATGCCGCGCGAGATCGATGCCCGCGATCTCGCGTCCGAAGGTCCAGAGGCCGTCGGCGATTCCCATCGCCGCCGCCAGTGCCAAGATTCCGCTGAACCATGGCATAACCGCCGCCGCCAAAGCGGCGACTGCGGCGATCAGCGGACCGCTCACCAGAGCGGCGCGCGTGCCGAGACGGTCCAGCACGACTCCGCTGATCGGCAGGCCGACGAAGCGACCGACCGCGACGGCGGTGACGACTTGCGCGGCCATGCCCGCGGAGATTCCGAAGTGATCGCTCAACAGCGGGATCGCCGGGAGCACCATGCCCCACATGCCGGCCATCAGAGTGCTCGAATAGAGAATGATGAGGCCGCGAGTTTTTGGATTCAGTCTCATGGAAATCGGCGCGCGGAGGAATCCGGGAAAAGCTCGCACCGCTGTCTTAGATCGGTGGACGTTGCTCGTGCCACTTGGCGTGCTGCTGATAGGTGTAAGCGGCGCGGAGCACGGTGGATTCGTCGAAGGGTCTGCCGACGAGCTGAAGCGCGACGGGAAGTTTGTTTTGTGAAAATCCGCAGGGCACGGAGATTGCCGGCACTCCAGCCAGATTGAAGGGTGACTGAAAGTCCGGGAGCATATGCTTATATAAGGTGTCGAGGGGTCCGGTTTCTTCGAACGTTGGCGCGGGCTTCGATTGGCAGGGCAGGGCGAGCACGTCCACCTTGCCGAATACCTCGGCACACTCGCGCCGAAGCCGGCTGCGGACGCGCTGCGCCTGGATGTAATCGGCCGCGCTCGTGAGCAGCCCTAGGTAGACGCGCGCGCGCGCCGACGTGGCGGCGTTTTTGATCGTGGTCTTGGCCGCGCTCTTGTGCGCCGCGAAGTGTTCGTTGTAATAGATCACCGCGTTGGCGATCGTCGCGACCTTCAGCGCCGGCAACTTGACCTCTTCGACGCGCGCGCCCAGCGTCTTCAGCTCATCGATGGCTGTTTCCACTATCGTGAGAACTTCCGGATCGGCGCGCGCCCGGCATTCCTCGATGTAATCGCGCGGCACGCCGACGATCATGCCTTGGACATCGGGTTTCAACGCCGCGGCGTAGTCGGAAACCGGCGCGTCGACGGACGTGGGATCTTTAGGGTCGTAGCCGGCGACCGCCTGGAGCATGTGCGCCGCGTCTTCCACCGTCCATGTCATAGGACCGCAGTGATCGAGCGACCAGCAGAGCGGCGCGAGGCCGGCGCGGCTGACCCTGCCGTACGTCGCCTTCAGTCCGACGATGCCGCAGAGCGAAGCCGGGTTTCGTATCGAGCCGGCGGTGTCCTCGCCGAGCGCGCCCATGCAAAGCCCGGCGGCGACGGCGGAGCCCGCGCCGGTGCTGGAGCCGCCGGTGATGCGCTCTATGTTCCACGGATTCCGCGGCGGCGGAATTTCAATCGGCAGGCTCGACATCGCGAGCTTGCCGAGGATCACGGCGCCCGCGCGTCGCAATTTTTGCACGGGCGTGGCATCTTCCAAGGCCTGAGCGTCAGCGCCGCGTATGAGAGCGGGCGCGCCTTTCACGTCCAACTGATCTTTCACTGCGACGGGAATACCGTGGAGCGGTCCGCGATAGTTTCCCTTGTGAATTTCCGCCTCGGCGGCGCGCGCTTCATCCAGGGCGCTCTCCGCCATGAGGTTTAGATAGGCATGCAGCTTGCCATCGACGGCTTCGATGCGCTTAAGAATCGCGCGCGTCAGCTCGACGGGAGAGAGCGCGCGGTCGCGCAGTAATTTCTGTGCTTCATCGATGGTGAGATG
Organism: Candidatus Binatia bacterium; assembly: GCA_036504975.1. Lineage (NCBI taxonomy): Bacteria > Candidatus Binatota > Binatia (SeqCode) > Binatia bacterium. Next base: position 13,348 of record DASXUF010000079.1, read on the forward strand.
ATAGAGCGGCTTCTCTCCAGCAGGCATGGCCGACTCCTTATTTGCTGCCGCGAGGATCGAACGTCGGCGCGACTTCTTCGCCGGCGAGATCGATCGCGTGGAGCGACTTGAGGCTCGACACGAAAGTATCCAGGACGTCGCCGAAGGCCTCCAGGTCGCCCTGTTTCGGTTCGAGACCGTGGTGCGCCAACAGCGCCTTCAACGTCTGTTCTGTTTGTTTGTCCATGGGTCACCCTTCTCTTGATTGATCGATACTTTATCGCCGGCTTTCTATCCGGGGTCAAGCGCAGTCCGGCTTTTATTCCTCGCCATTTGCCAGGTGGCTCACGTCGCCCCAGGTGCTGAGCGTCCAGATGCCTTCGCGGTAGGTAAAAACGTTTAAGCCGCTGTTGGGAAAATCGAACCGTCGCGGCGCGGCGAGCGGGATAGAGAGCACGTGTCTGAAAAAACCGCTGAGCACGCCGCCATGAGTAACGATGACGATGGAGTCGCCCGAGTGCTTGTGTGCCAGCTCTTCGAAACAGGCGATGTTGCGCTCGACCTGCTGGCTGAGGCTCTCCCCGGCTGGCACGACGTAATCCGGATCCCTCTGGCGGTAAAGCTCATGCGCCTCCGGATACGTCGCTTTGATCTCTTCGCTTCTGAGCCCTTGAAAGACGCCGAGGTTTCTTTCTCTCAGTCGCTCATCGAGAACGACGCCGTGACCGCTCGCGGCCGCGATGATCCGCGCCGTCTCGGCCGCCCGGCCGAGGTCGCTGCTGTAAAGCGCGCTGAAGCGGTGATTTTGCAGCCGTCGCGCGAGTCCTCGCGCTTGGCTGATCCCGTCCGGAGTCAGTTGGCTGTCCAGGTGGCCTTGGAACCTTCCTTCGGTGTTCCAAACCGTTTGCCCATGGCGCACGACGATGAGGCGGGTCCGGTCCATTCGTTTATATAGCTCAGCGCGCGCCGGCGTAGTATTCGACGCGTCTTTCGAGATAGGCGATCGCCTCGGAGACGGCGAACGCGAACATGAAGACGACGATGACGAGCGCCCAGAACTCTTCCATGAGAAAGTGCTGCGAGTAGAGCTCGAACAGTTCTCCCACGCCGATGATCGCGACCAGGAGCTGGCCGATGACCACGCCCTTGACGCCGCGGATCGCCCCCAGGCGGAGCCCGGCAAGAATCTCCGGCAGCGCGCTCAGGATCAGCACCTTGGTATAAATCTGATCGCGCCGCGCGCCGAACGAGCGCGCCATCTCGACCAGCGAACGGTCCGCCTGCTTCACGCCCACGGCCGTGTCCAGGATGATGACGAAAACCGCGAAGAGAAAGACCGTGACGACGACGGTCGTTTCGCCGATGCCGACGACCGCCATCAGGACCGGCACCAACGCGGAGATCGGCGCGCTGACGAAGATGTTCACCCACGTGCCGAGGATTTTGCCGACGCTCTCCACGCGCGCCATCAGCACGCCGATGGAAATGCCGGCCGCCATCGCGAGCGCCATCCCGATCGCAAATGAGCGCAGCGAGATCAAAACCGCCGCGCTGAACTTGTCGGTCGGCAGGATCGTGAGCCCCGCCGAGATAACTTTGGAGAAAGGCGGGATGATCATCGAAAGTCTCGCCTGGCCGACCAGCTCCCAGACGATGAACCAGATCGCCAGGGAGAAGAAGATCGGTATTTTTCTGCCGAACAAAGTCATATCATCACCGCTACACGTACTTCTTTAAAATCTGCCAAATCTCATCGACTGTATCCAGATAATTTTTATCGCGTCTTATCTCGTCCGGGTTCTTTCCACCGCGCTCGATGTTCGGATGGACGATCTTCGAGACCGTCCCCGGCCGCGGCGACAGCAGCACGATCTGATCCGAAAGATAGGCCGCCTCCTCGATGCTGTGGGTGACGAAGATCACGGTCTTTTGCTTGTGCTGTAATAAGTCGAGCAGCTCCTCCTGAAATTTCCGCCGCGTTTGCTCGTCGACCGAGGAAAACGGTTCGTCCATCAGAATGATGTCGGCGTCGACGGCGAGGGCGCGGGCGAGACCGACGCGCTGGCGCATGCCGCCCGAGAGCTGGTGCGGGTAGCTCGATTCAAACGACTTGAGCCCGACCTCTGCGATATGCTTGAGCGCGATCTCTTGCCGCTGGTCCTTTGGAACGCCGCGGAGCTCCAGCCCGAAGGCGACGTTCCTCAAGACGTTGGCCCAGGGAAGCAGGGCGAAGTCCTGAAAGACGAAGGCGCGCTCCGGCCCCGGACCCGCCACTTTTTTTCCTTTCACCCAGACCTCGCCCCGGCTTGCCGGGATCAGACCGGCGATGATTTTCAGCAAGGTCGTTTTGCCGCAGCCGCTCGGGCCCAGAAACGTGCTGAGCCGGCCGTGCGGGATCTCGAGGCCGACGCTCTTCAGCGCCTCGACGCCGCCGTCGTAAGTCTTATCGATCCCTTTGACTTCGACAATCGCTTCGGCCGCCATCGTCACGATTCCCGTATCTCGGGAGGAAACAGCTTTCGCTCGAGCCGCTCCAGGCCGTGGATCGCCAGCGACGCGAGGATGATGATCGAGGCGATCGCCGCGAACATCTTTGGATAGTCCGCCACCGAGCTGTTGTAGGTGATGAGATCGCCGATCCCCGTCGGGGTGATCAAAAGCTCGGCGATCACGATGCCGATAAAACCCATGGCGAGTCCGAGCCTCAAGCCCGCGAAGATGAGCGCCGCCGCGTACGGAAGAATAATTTTTGCCACCTCCTGCCTTCGCGTCCCCAAAAATGAGCGGCACATTTGAATCAGCGACGGGTTGGTGTTGCGGATTCCCTTGTAGGAATTCATCACGATGACGGGCGCGGCGAGAAAGACGACGGCCAGGACTTTCGCCGTGAGCCCGATTCCATAGATGTAGGTGATGAGCGGGATGATCGCCGCCATCGGCGCCGCCTGCAGGATGATGAAGACCGGCAGGCTGAACCACTCGATGGCGCGGGATAGACCCATGCCGATGCCGAAGCCGATCCCTGCGAGACCGCAAAGGACGATTCCGATAACGAGCGGCTGGAGAGTCGAGACGTAGGCTTTGGGCAGGCTGCCGTCGGCGATCATCTCGCCGAGCGCGAGCAATGTTTTGCTGAACGGCGGGAACGCGAAGCTTATGGGCCAGCGGCCGGCAAACTCCCAGAGGCCGAAGAAGAAGACGAACGAAAGCAACTGCCAGAGAAGGCGAACGCCTCGCTTCGCCTGACCCGTGTCCACTCTTATTTCACGTTAGCCAGCGCCGCCTTCAATGGGGCGAGGTGCCACAAGTCTTCAACCTTCGGGTTGCCCGTTATCGCGCCGGAGAGGGCGTAGAACTCGAGATCGTTTTTTGCCGCGCTCTCGCCGCCGCCGTCGTTGGGAAAGACGCCGTTTTGCACGGCCTCCTGGAAGAAGGGGGCGATCTCTTCTTCCAGCTTCGCAGGAAGATCTTTCAAGAGCCCCAATTTCTTGCGCTCTTCCAAAACCGACTTCGGGTTGGCGTTGATGGCGCGATTCACCTTGATCAGCTCTTCGACGAAGATCCTGATGCCGGCCTGGTTCTTGTCGAGAAAGTCCCGGGTGGCGAAGAGCGCCTCGTCGCTCGCTTTCACGTTGCCGAGCGGCAGGATGATGAACTTGTCCGGCGCTTCTTTCATGACGAGATTCTTGTTGGGAGAATCCAGGATGGTGGCCTTGATGTTGCCTTTCAGCAGCGCCTGCGCGCGCACCTGGGATCCGGGGACGTAACTGATGTTTTTGTATTTGATCCCGTGCTCCTTGGCCATCAGGATCATGATCGCCTCGGTCCCGGAGCCGCGGCCCTGGACGGCGATCTCCTGGTCATTCAAATCCTTCCAACTTTTATAACTTTCTTTGTTGACTACCGGGAAGAACTGAAGCGCGCTCAACTGATAGAAGAAGCGGATCGGCGTGGTTACTTTTTGCAGCGCGGCGTACGGCGTTCCCTGGCCCACGTCGGCCTGGCCGTTGATCACGGCCTGGGTCGCGACCTCCTCGCTCTTGAACGCCGTGACCTCGACGTCCACGCCCCGCGCCTTCGAGCGCTCGACGGCGATGAGAAGCGGCAGCTCGTCGATCGAGATGACGTCCCCCAGCGCGTACCGGATCTTGGTGCGGCCCTGGGCCCAACTTTCTCCCGCGACAAGCCAGGCGATGGCCAGTATGAAAACGACCGCCTTCAGCAGAGGTCTTCCCGAGATAAGCATAAGGTCCTCCTCTTTTATGGATGCTGGGTTCACGCCTGGTGCTTGAATATGGCAGACCAGGACCCGTGTCAAGACCGATGAATAATGGGCACCGACTCCGCCTTCAGCTGAGATATCCCTTCTCGCGATAATAGCGCTCGGCGCCGGGATGGAGCGGAACGTCGAGAGGCCCCTCTTCGGTGCTGCGGCAGAAAGACGACATCGGCGGGGGCTCGCTTGTATCGTAAGGAATTTCTTCGCGGATTTTTTCCAGCGCGGCGACGAAATGGTAAGCCAGTTCGTCGGGAAAATTCGCATGCGTGACGATCGGCCAGCCGCTGTAATCGACGACTTCGGTCGCCGGATCGAAATTTCCTTTGAGCCTGCCGCCGCCGAGCGGCGCGCGGCGAAAGCCGTAGCGCTCGAGCTTTGCGAGCGCTTTTTTCGAGAACGGCAGAAAGACAAATCCGCGCTTGACCGCCAGGTCTCCCCAAGAGTCCAGCCCTTCGTCGATGACCATAGCGATCTCTCCGGATACGATGCCGTCGCGGCGCCGCGGATTGCTCGGACGCTCGACGCGTTCGATCGCCCCGCCCCATTCGACGAACGAGTCTAGTCTCAGGCCATGCGCTTTCAGCAACGCGGCGATGGCGAAATCGACGCAGTCGTTGGTCGCGACCGAAGCGCCGAGCGCCGGGCGTTTTGTGATGAGCTCGTCCATTGAGTGGATTCCGAGCTTGCCGGCGACGGCGACGACCAGGCGGTCCCAGGAAGGAAAAACAGCGAGCGCTCGAATCGGAAGCGGCCGGTGAAACGGTCCTTTTCCGAAATAGGCCATCGTCGTGATGACGGAGGGATTGATCCACGCGATATCGAGCTTGCCCGATCCGACGAGGCGCGCTCCTTGGAGTCCGCTGCACCACGCGGGACTGACGGCAAACGTAAATGGATAAGGCGCTCCGGACGGACGCGAAGCGCCGGGCAGCTCCACGCTCATGCGCACGGCGCTCGTCAAAAGCGCCGGCGCCTCCTCGTACATGCCGGCGAGCACGCGCGTGGCGATCCGCGCGCGCATCAAGCTTGCGCTCATCGGCTTCACGCTGCGGTCGTCGTAGGCCATGAAAATAATTCTCCTCGTCGAACGAGATAGACGTATTGTGAAAGGGACGGCGTGTCAACCCATTTCGGATTTTCGATTGCCGATTTTCGATTGAATCGTTCGACTAGCTCACGACAAGTCTAAAATCCAAAATCTGAAATCGGAAATCGTTTCCGCTTGACTCCCCAACCCGCCTTCAATACTTTGGTGCGCAAGCCAGTGGCCGATCGCGTCGACATGCAGCAGGAAGGGACAGAAGACAAAGCGCTCCGCCCGTGGTCGTCGCTGCTCGTTAGAGATTTCAGGCTGATTTGGAGCGCCAGCGTCCTGGCCGCGATCGCGTCACAGATCCGAAACGTCGCCAGCCTCTACCAAGTCTACGAGCTTTCCGGGTCGTCGTTCCAGTTGGGTTTGACGGGATTTTTTCAGGCGCTCCCTCACGTCGTTCTCGGACTCTTCGCCGGAGCGCTGGCCGACGCGTTCGATAGAAAAAAACTCCTCGCATTTACATACGGCCTGCATCTCGCGCCGACACTGGCTTTGGCTTTTCTGACCATGACCGGAGCGATTCAGGTGTGGCACGTTTATGTCATCAGCCTCGTCTCTTCGATCATCGAGGTGTTCAGTTGGCCGGCCCGCTCCGCCATTGTTCCGCGTCTGGTTCCCGTGTCTCATCTGATGAACGCCATCACCTTGAACTCCATGGTTTTACAGAGCAGTTTTCTCGTCGGCCCGGCCATAGCGGGAATCATCATCGATTATTTAAGTCTCCCGCTGACCTATTTTACGAGCGCCGGCCTGCTCGTCCCGGCCCTCTTGGCGGTGATCGCGGTGCGAAGCTCCGGCACGCCGGAGGGGGAGCGTCGGCGCGTGAGTCTTGGGAGCATGATCGAAGGAGTGGAGTTCATTTGGATGCAGCGCATCATCCTGTCCCTGTTCCTTCTCGACTTCGGCGTCACGTTGGTCGGATTCTACCGGCCCATTTTACCGATATTCGCCGGGACCGTCTTCAAGATGGGCGCGACCGGATTGGGAATTCTCTACGCCGCGCCGGCGATCGGCTCGCTACTCGGCTCCACCGCGCTGCTCGTGGCCGGCGACCTCAGGCGCAAGGGAGCGGCCGCGGTCGTCGCGGGGGTCTTCTTCGCGGTGAGCCTCGCGCTTTTGGGCGTCTCGCAATGGTTTTGGATGGCCGTCGTCGCGGTTGCGATTCTGGGATTCGCCGATTCGATCAGCGTGGCGATTCGAAGAACCGTGGTACAGCTTTTGGCGCCGGACACGATGCGCGGGCGCGCGGCGAGCTTGATCACCGTTTTTGCCCAGAGCACGAATGCCCTGGGCGCGTTGCTCGCCGGCACCGCCGCGGAATTTATCGGGGCGCCCAACGCGCTGGTGCTCGGCAGCATGCTCTGCCTGCTGATCGTCTTCGGCATCACGCGCGCGATCCCGCAGCTTTGGCGCTACCGGTAAGACTAGCCACAAACACGCGCGAGTCAGCCTTGACGAGGGCTATTCGAGCCGCTAGCGTTGATTCCCAATGAGAACTGCACCCCCCATTCTCGAAGTCGAGAATCTTTCCAAGAGCTACCGCCAGGCGGGCGGAGAATCGACGCTCGCGATCGAAAATATTTCTTTTACGGTCAACCCGGGCGAGTTCGTCTCGCTGGTCGGACCCTCGGGCTGCGGCAAGACGACCTTGCTCATGTGCATCGCGGGTCTGATCGAGCAGAGCGCCGGACGCGTCGCGGTGAAAGGCGCGGCGGTCGACGGCCCGCCGGGAGATCTGGTTTTGGTTTTTCAGGAATACAACAAGTCGCTGTTTGCCTGGCGCACGGTGCTGGGCAACGTTCTCTTCGGCCTGGAGGCCAAGGGCCGCCCGCTGCTCGACGCCGAAGCCAAAGGGCGCTGGCTGATCCGTCTCGTCGGCCTCGAAGGGTTCGAGCGGCATTATCCTTGGGAGCTCTCCGGCGGCATGCAGCAGAGAGTCGCGATCGCGCGGGCGCTCGCCTACGAACCGGAGGTTCTCTTGATGGACGAGCCTTTCGGGTCGGTCGATGCGATGACCCGGCTCGAACTGGAAGACGGCTTGCTCAGGCTCTGGAAAGAGCTCGGAACGACGATTCTGTTCGTCACCCATGATATCGAGGAGGCGATTTACCTCTCGGACCGGATCTGCGTCCTCGGCCGCCGGCCTTCGCGCGTGATCCACGCCGTCGACGTTCGCCTCGAACGGCCGCGCAACCAGGTCACGACGCGCGCCGACGCTGATTTCATGAAGCTCAGAAACGAGATTTACCGGCTGGTGAGCGAGTCGAAAGTCGGCGAGGGGCGAAATGAAGTCTAAACGCGTCAACCTCGCCGGCCTCGCGGTCTTTGCGGCCTTGCTGCTCCTGTGGGAACTTTCCTCGCGCTCGAGCCCGGACTTGAAAAGCTACTTTCCTCCGCCGAGCGAAGTTCTGTCCGTTCTGTTTCGTCTCGCGTTCGCGCGCGAGCTTTTCGGCCACTTCGTGGATACCCTGGCGCGCTTTCTCGGCGGCTATTTCCTCGCCGCGACGATCGCGATCAGTCTGGGCGTCGTTCTCGGCTATTCCAGGTTCGCGCACAGCTTGTTCGACCCCTTGATCGAGCTGCTTCGTCCGATGCCGTCGGTCGCGATCATTCCGGTTGCGATCCTGCTCCTCGGCATCGATGATGCCATGATGATCGGGGTGACCGTCTACGCGTGCGCGTGGCCGATCCTTCTCAACACGATCGACGGCGTCCGAAGCATCGACCGCACGCTCATCGATACCGGCCGGACCTTCGGCCTCGGCCGCTGGCGGATTTTGCGCGAGATCGCCCTGCCGGCGGCGTCGCCTTACATCGCGACCGGGCTGCGCGTCAGCCTGCCGATCGCGCTGATCCTCGTGACCACGTCTGAGATGGTCGTCGGCAGCAGCGGTCTCGGGTACTTCATTCTCGACGAAGAGCGCTCGTTCCGGACCAAGGAGATGTACGCGGGAATCGTCGTCGTGGCGCTGCTCGGCTACGTGCTCAACCGTCTTTTCGTCGCGCTGGAAAATCGGGCGATCGCGTGGCACCGTGGATCGACGATCCAAGGAATGCCGTGAGCTGGAGCAGGGAATCGAAGCTGAACGGAGCATTGGTTTTGCTTGCCGTCATGGCGGCGTGGGAGCTCGCCTCGCGGGCCGAGACGCTGAACCCGCTGTTCTTTCCTCCCACGAGCACAATCCTCAAGACATTTCTGGACCTCCTTTCTTCCGGAGAGATTCCCGCGCAGATCGTGAACAGCATGCGGCGGGCGGCGGCGGGTTACGCTCTCGCGGCCATCGTCTTTATTCCCCTGGGAATCCTGATGGGCTTGTTCGACGGCCTCCGGCGCGGGTTGGAAATCGTCATCGAGACGGCGCGGCCGATTCCGCCTCCCGTCGTGGTTCCGGTCGCGATGTTGTTCTTCGGTCTGGGGGACGGGATGAAAATCTTCGTGATCTTCTTTTCCTCGGCCTGGCCGATATTGCTCAACACGATCGACGGCGTGAGAAACCTCGACCGCGTGCTCGTCCATACCGCGCGCACGTTCGGTCTGTCTCAAGGAAGGACGATTGTGAACGTTATTCTGCCCGCCGCTTCTCCCCAGATCATGACGGGCCTGAGAGTTTCTCTCGCGATCACGCTGATTCTGGTAGTGATCTCTGAGATGGTCGGAAGCAGCGACGGGATCGGTTACTTCATCCTCGACGCTCAGCGGAGACTGAAGGTCGATCGGATGTACGCCGGCATGCTGTCGCTGGCGTTGTTGGGCTATCTATTGAACCAGCTGTTTGTTGTCTTCACCAACATCTTTCTCTCATGGCACCGCGGCATGCGCAGGACTGAGTAACGAGTGCTGAGGACTGAGTCGGAAATTCCCATGACTCAGCACTCAGTCCTCAGAACTCAGCACTACACCTTGTTCATCCCTCCGCCGGGAGGAGGCGTCGGCTGGTTCTTGCCCGGCATCCACTCGGCGTCCTTGCGCGGGCCGGAGCCCTTCACCAAAAATTTGGCCCGGCCCATTTTTTCTATCTCGATCTCCAGCGCGTCGCCGTCATTGATCGGGCCGAGGCCTTCGTGGTACGTGCCGGTCGCGATCACGTCGCCCGGATTGAGCTGGACGAATTTCGTCAGCCAGGCGATCTGCTCGGGAATTTTGTGCGCCATGTGTTTCGTATTGTAGTTCTGGCGCGGCTGCCCGTTGACCCAGGACTTGACGACCACGTCGTGCGGGTCGGGAATCTCGTCCTTCGTCGTGATCCATGGACCGCAGGGACCGTAGGTGTCCTGTCCCTTCGGGATGAACTGCGTGCGTCGCGTGAGTCCTCGCGCAGAGATATCGAAGAAAGGAACGTAGCCGAAGACGTAGTCCATGGCTTTTTTCTGCGGAACGTTCTTAGCCGTCTTGCCGATGACGAAGGCCAGCTCCGCTTCGGGTTGGTAAACCACGACCGGCGGGATGTCGAGCAGCTCGATCGTTCCCTCGGGACCGACCAGCTCGGGCGCCTTATAAAAGTATTCGTTCGGCAGGGACTCCGGGCTCCGGTCCGGGCGGTCGACGTAGTTGACGAACGCCGCCATGCACTTGCTCGGGCGCGGAATCGGCGCGAGCAGCTTGACGCTGTTGAGAGGCACGCCGCTTTGCTCGGCGACGATGCGCTCGAATCTCTTCCGGTATTTGCGAAAGTGCTCGATGATGTCTTCGACGACGCGCTGCGGGCCTTTGGCCTTGAGCGAGCTCACCGCGCCGCTCACGTCCACGACGGTGTTCTCGTCCTTGAGCACGCCGATACGGTCGTCGTTAAAGCGAAGAATTTTCACGGTGGCACCCTCCGATCTGATGTGGAAAAACGGGCCTATCATTGCGTCAAGCACATCAAATGTCAAACCAACTAAGGCCAGAGATTGCTTTTTTTTCGCGCGCCATTTAGTGTTTCGTCATGCTGTTAATCAACAATGAGGAAGTCGAGGGACTCTTCGATATGAAGAGCTGTCTCGAAGCGCTGGAAGTCGGCTACGACGATCTGCTCAAGGGCGACGCGGTTTACCGGCCGCGCCTCGACGTGTGGGTGCCCTGCGAGCGTCCGGACGGCTATTACCGCTGGGGCACGATGGAGGGCGCGAGCCGAAAGATCGGCGTCTTCGCGATTCGAATGAAATCGGACGTCGTGCATTGGCCCGACGGCGCGACGGAAGAAAAGTACTGCATGCAGCCGGGGACCTTCTGCGGACTGGTCATGGTCTTCAGCGTGCGAAACGGCGAGCCACTGGCGATCATCAACGACGGTCTCTTGCAACACATGCGCGTCGGCGGCTGCGCCGGCCTAGGCGCCAGATACCTTTCGCGTCCTGATTCTACGATAGTCGGGGTCTTCGGCTCCGGCGGCATGGCGCGGAGCTATCTTCTCGCTTTTAATGAAGTTCGGAAGTTAACTAAAGTAAAGGTTTACAGCCCGACGAAGGCGCACCGCGAGACTTACGCGGGCGAGATGAGCGCGAAGCTGGGAATTCCCGTGGAAGCGGTCGGCGACCGTGAGTCGGTCGTGCGCGGGTCGCACATCGTCGCGGCATGCACCGACTCGACGCGCACGGTCTTCGACGAGCCCGAATGGCTTGAAGACGGCGCGCACATCACCTGCGTGCGCGCGTGCGAGATCGGCCCGCGGGTCGTCAAGCGCTGCGACCTTTCGATCAAGCTCGGAAGAAACACCCTCGAGACGATGGACGAAGGGATGGTCCGGCTCCACGGCAACGCCGGCTACATCGCCGGTCAGCCCGAGGAGCGCGCGCGGATTCCCAATCCTTCGGTTGACAACTACCGCGGCGGCTTCTTCCAATACTTCATGGATCTCAAAAGGGGAAGAATTCCCGGACGCACTAGCCCAAAGCAGATCACGTTCTTCATCAACGCCGGCACGCAGGGCCTCCAGTTCGCCGCCTGCGCCGGAAAGATTTATCAACTGGCGCGAGAAAAAGGCGTCGGCCGGGAAATTCCGACGGAGTGGCTTTTGCAAGATATCAGGGACTGAATCCTTCCGAAGCAGGTCGTCCGTTTTAAATCCGGTTCATCTTATAAATCTCACTTCTCCAGGTCCGGCGTGATCCCAGATTTCAAGTTAGGTGACGCCCTCGGTTGGCTGTGGTATCCTAGCTCTACTGAGGCGTATATGGCACTGCTAACTGGACAACCTATCGATGCGCGTGAACTAGAGCTGGCCACAAGTCCGTGGGCGCCGGACAGGTTCGCCTCGATGTGCAACAGTCTGGTTTGGGCTGTCTCAGGGCGCCAGTATCCGGGAGTGCCTTCTTTTACAGAACGTGTGAACTCCGCTGATAGTGGCATTGATGCTGAATGGGCAGTGCCAATTGGCGATGATAGCCTCGCGCTGCCCAAGCCGATCGTGGGGCCGGGCTGGAATGTTTTTCAATACAAAAAGCGGGACGTGATCGCGCAAGATCGCAGACGAATAATTTCTAACATCAAATTAAGCCTTAAAACAGAGCTAGTGCGTATAGCGGAGCGGCAAAAAAGAACTCCAAACCGTTATATTCTTTTTCTAAACATCGATCTGAAACATGACCAGACGTTGGCTCTAAAGAATGCCATTCTACAAGGGTGGGACCCAAACTCCGAAGTGCGTATTGAAGTTATCGGAGCCGCCGAGATCGCTGCCTTTCTCAATAACCAACCGCATTTGAGGGCAGCGTACTTTGCCCCACTGGCTTTTAAAACTTGGGAAGAGGCTAATCGTTTACATCGCACACAAAAACTTTTTGGTTTTGACGTCGATTTGGTGGGGCGTGGAGAGGAGCTAAAGAGGCTCCGGGCTTTAGTGAATGATCCTCGGGTGCAAATCATCGTCGTTTCTGGCGCGCATGATATCGGCAAAAGTCGCCTTGTACTTGAGGCAACGGCCCACCGTCCACAAGACGTCGTCTTTGCTCTCGACCCTCGGTCCATGGAACTCGATGACCATCGAAAGCTTGTCGGCGAGCAACAAGAGGTTGTGTGCGTTGTCGAAGATCCTGATCCAGAAGGAATACAAATACTCGTAAACAAGACATTGGGGATTCCACGGCTAAAGCTCATTATTACATTACCAACAGCGGGTGAAACACCGGACACTTCTTACGGAACTGACGAAAGAATAGAGTCCTTAACTCTCAGTCGTTTGGTTGACGAGGATGCACGGAAACTTCTGACTGCCACTGGTAAGCGACTGGATTTCGGTATCGAGTCCTGGATTTTGGATCGGGCAGGAGGAAATCCGGGTATCTTGCTTGCTGCTGCAAGTGTAGGCGAAAAACTGCGAGATACAGGAGTCAGTTTTGAGGTTGCAATTGGCAGGGAATTCGCGAAACGGATTGAATCAAAACTCGGCGGTGCAGCGCTGAAATGCGCGGAACTGCTATCACCACTGACGCACCTCGGTATCTCGGGGTATTTTCAAGCCGAACTCAATTTGATCTGTAAAATCTTTGGTGATGGACAATGGGATCGCGCTAGAGTTCTGTCTGAAGTGGAAGATTTGGAAAAAGCGGGTTTAGCAAAGAGAGGGGGCTCGTTTGCAGAAATAACTATACCGTTTCTGGCTAATCATCTTGCAACTAAGCTCTTTCAGGGCCGAAGAGATGAAATACTTGCTCTTTTTGCCGGCTTAGATGGATTAGGCAGAATTAGGTTTATACGACGTCTTTCGCAGGTCACTAGTCAGGAGGTAGATCGATTTTGGGACGCCTTGTTCGACCCTCATGATCCAGGGGCTCCATTCGGTAGTTTAAGTTCTGCGCTGCGGCAAGACCAAATGCTTCGATTTATTGCCGGTGCTACTCCAGAAAGAACGATCCAACTCCTGGACGGCGTGCTTCTTAAAACAAGTCGCGAAGAAAGGTTGGCCATATCGGAGGAGCCGCGTCGAGAGCTCATGTGGGCGCTTGAGCAAGTTCTGTTTCGTACAAAGACGAGTGGACGTGCGTTGACGCTTATCTGGCTCCTTGCCGAGGCCGAGAATGAAACGTTCGGCAATAACGCTACTGGTGTTTTGTCAGAATGCTTCATTCCCTTACATACTCAGATGCCTTTGCCACTAGATGAAAGGCTAAATGCATTGCGTGAATTTACATCACGTCAGGCCTCAAAAGAGGGAAAGCTCGTTGCGATTGGTGCTGCAGGAAAAGCCCTAAGGCAACGCGTTATCAGACTTCGACATAGCACGGGAATCACACCGTTGGACAAAAGACCCGTCTTCACCTATCGAGACTTGTACGAATATGCGCGCGGCTTAGTGGACCATCTGTTTTCGCTTGTCGAATCCGAGGAAGACGAAATAGCCCAAGCGGCATTGGCTCAACTACCTAGCCTAGTCGCGGAATTGGCCACTCAGGGACAGCCGAAGGAAGCATTGGAGCGCCTCGAAAAATTAGTCGACTGGACATTGTCAGAAAGACCTGGAGCAAGCATTACTTCGTTGTATAGAGTCATTGAGTTCGTTCGCGGAAGCTTTCTCGATCGGATCCAAAAACCCGAAATCGATGCGGATCGCCGGGACGAGTTTGAACACCATGCTGAACATCTTAACCGGCTAACTCTCAAGCTGGAGACTGGAAGTTTTCCTGTGCGGCTAAAGAGGTGGGCCGGCGGATGGCATTCAAAGGACCATGAAGAAGTTGTGATTAATGGCAAAAAAATGTTGAAATTTGATTACGAGCTGGAGAAGCTGGCTAAAGAAGCAATCTTAGATCGTGCCTCACTGACCCCAGATATCTGTTCTTGGCTTACTTCTGGCAGAGCTCAGCAAGCGCGTCGATTTTTCTTTCACTTGGGAAAATTCGATGTCAATGGCACGATGCGTTCGATAATTGACGAAATCGGAGCCAAGAGGAACGGGAGTATCGCGTTCGGATCATATTTGGGCGGTCAGGCAGCAATAGATCAAAAAACTGCTGAGGCGCGTCTACAAACCACAGCAGCCTCAGCTAGCATTACTGGTGAAGCTCTTCTGGCAGCGGTCGAATATTTAGGACCTAGCGATACAACCTTACGTTTAATTCGCGACGAAATATCCAGAGGCCGAGTCTCTCCTAAAGATATTGCAGGAATTCTGCACGGCGACTGGATTCGGGAAATTTCGCCTGAAGAGATGTTGAGCTTATTGAGGACACTTGCGGGTGATCGGTTGGAAAACGGATCTGTGGCAATTGATGTCCTTGGCAGATGGATACATTGGGAGCGGTCTCTGGAGGGAGCAATTGGCGATTTCGCATGGCAATGTCTGGAAGCTGCACCACCCGTTTCGAACAACGAAGTTTACGATTGCGATCAAGTTGCCGCTAAGTTGGCTCAGGAAGACCCGGAGCGCGGGTTCAAGCTCCTAGAGACACTACTCATACAAACGGAGGATAGACGCAGTTGGTGTCCAATTGATCGATATACCGGTGGAAACGAGTTTTGGAGTGTCTTATATCAGGCTGATCGTCGTCGGGCTTTGCGGACAGTCTTTTCGGTTGCTTTGCGCGACCCGTTGTATAGCTTCCGTGTCACATGGAACCTTGAAGAGCTATTGAATCAACAGGCGGACGCGGACATTTTGCTTGACTTCGCTCTCGAAAGCGAGAGTCAGGCTATTTTGGTTGCCGAAAGCATAACGAACGCCAAAGAGGGCTTTTGGCCAATTGCTTTCGGCATTATTGGTGCTTATCCGACCAGTCCAAGGGTTTGGGATGCCCTCACGCGGGGTGTCGAACAAACGGGTCGAATGATTGAAGGTCCTTATTCACAACATATCGAGTCGTGCCGCAAAGAGGTTGAGAAAAAGCTTGCCGATCCTGTTACTCCGGCAGCAGCTCGCCCTTGGCTTCGGGATATCTTGGGCCGTTTGGAAGGAGAAATAGCACGGAATGTTATATGGGAATACGACGAAGACGCTAACAATCTACGACGATACATTGAGAGTGAAAACAAGAATTCGCCAGAGCGACTATGGGCGATCAGTAGATTATTGAAGTTTGCAGACTGGAAAGACGTTAGAAAGCTTTTGACAGTTGAAGATATAGAAGAAGCGCTTCCGCAAGTGGATCTTCCAGAAAGAAAGCGCAAGGCTTTAGAAAAGGCCTTGGAGGTCTGGCGAGCTGGAAACTAAAGTGATGACACCCTTCCAATCACGGGTGTTAAATATGCTCTTTGCCGTAGACGACATTCACCGGAATTACCACTTCACGGGTGGCACCGCGCTTGCCGAATTTTATCTGCAGCACCGCCAATCTGATGATCTTGATTTGTTCACGAGGGCAGTGCGGAACATAAGGAACGACTACACGGAGGTGAGACGAGTTTTCGATCATGAAGGCCTTGAAGTCTCGGCAGAACGCGAAGGCGATGAGTTCGTCCGCTTCTTCGTCCGCGGAAAGGACGAAGCCGGAACAGGTCTAAAGGTTGAGTTTTGCCGAGATGCGGGCGCGCAAATGAGTCCCGCCAAGACCATCGGAAACATAATCGTCGATTCTTTTGAGGACATCGCCGTAAACAAAGTTTGCGCGA
Organism: Candidatus Binatia bacterium; assembly: GCA_036504975.1. NCBI lineage: Bacteria > Candidatus Binatota > Binatia (SeqCode) > Binatia bacterium. Next base: position 29,221 of record DASXUF010000079.1, read on the forward strand.
TCTATGGAAGAACCGAGGTCAAGGACTATGTCGATTTATATTTCATTCTACGGCAGTCGGAATTTACCCTCGATTACTTGGTTGGACGGGCGAAGGAAAAGGAAGCAGCTTTTGACCGAGAGGAGACGGTTCTTGAATTTGCTACGAAGCTTTTGGAAGTCAGAGATTTACATTTACACCAGATCCGGATGATCAAACCCCTCCCTTTGGAGGACTTCCAGTCGTATCTTTCATCCAAAGCAGAAACGCTTATCAGACGTCTTCGTCCAAATCCTACGAACTAGCCGGGGTGAACCAGCGGAATTGTACAGTTGAACGGTTTTCAGTAGCCCAGGTCTTCGATCTCCTCGTCGGCCATGCCGAAGTAATGGGCGATCTCGTGTACGACGGTGAGACGGATCTGCCTGCGACGCTCGGCCGGATCGGGAAAGTCGCGCAGCAACGGCTCGGAGAAGATCGTAATCTTGTCGGGGAGCAGGGGCGGGAAGGACACAGAGCGGTCGGATAAAGGAGTTCCCTCATAAAGACCGTAGAGCGCATCCTCGTCCGGGTCGAGACCCAACGCCTGAAGCCGTTTCTTCGTCGGCTGTTTCTCGACTACGATCTCGACGTTGTGAATGCGGGTGCGAAACTCCTTCGGCAATCGATCCAGGGCGCGGGCGACTTCTGTCTCGATTTCTTTGCGATCCATTTGTGGCAAGTGTGCACCAAGCTGTGTTGACGATCAAGAAGGCAGGCGAGAGGCGGGAGCAAGAGGCAAATAAGCTCCTGCCCGGTGCCGCTGGTTTGCTCATGTTGGCTCTTATCATTTCGTGCCGCGTTGCCACGCCTGCTCAAATACTCGAGAGCGAACCGCTCGTCATTCAGGACGATTTCGACCGCGAATCGGTGAGCCGGGCGGTTCAGCATAGCATGGATTATTTCGCCAAAATCCCCGGCGATCGGGTGATCGCCGAGCGGCCGAGAAAAATCACGGCGCGGGAAGCGAGAGAATCGTTGGTGAGCTTCCTCGAAGTCATGAATCTCTGGGACGAACCCGGCAAGTTGGCGCAGGCGATCCGTTCGCGCTTCGATATCGTTCCATCCGCCGTCGAGCAGGCGGAGCGGGACATTCTCGTCACCGGCTATTACCGCCCGGTCATCGACGGCAGCCTGACGCCCACGGGGCCTTATCGCTTCCCGATTTACCGCAAGCCCGATGACCTCGTCGAATCGCCCGGCGGCAAGCCCGTGCCATATTTTTCGCGCCGTGAGATCGACGTTCTCGGACGCCTCAGAGGCAAAGGCTACGAGATCGCCTGGGTCAAAGATCCGGTCGAGCTTTTTTTTCTCCACATCCAGGGCTCCGGCGTTATCCGTCTCGAAAACGGCCGGACGCTACAGGTGAACTTCGCCGCCAGCAACGGCCGGCCTTACACGAGCATCGGAAAGATTCTCGTCGACGAGGGCAGGCTCACGGCCGAGGAGGTATCGGCGGCCCGGCTGCGCGGGTATCTCAGAGAGCGGCCGGAAGAGCGTGAGCGGCTCCTCACGAAAAACCAGCGCTACGTTTTTTTTCGCTTTGTCGAGAGCGGGCCGCTCGGCAGCCTCGAAATTCCGCTGACGCCGGGGCGCTCCGTCGCCGCCGACCCCGGTTATTTTCCCGCGGGCGCGCTTGCCTTTCTCGTCAGCCGGCGGCCAGTCCTCGACGACGCCGGCAATCTCGCCGGCTGGCGGCAATTTTCCCGTTTTGTCTTGAGTCAGGACGCCGGCGCCGCCATTCGCGGGCCGCGGCGTCTGGACCTTTACTTCGGCAGCGGCGACGAGGCGGGGGGCCCGGCGGGCTTCATGAACAGCCGCGGACGACTCTATTTTCTGCTGCGGAAGAAAACCGGCGTGGAATAGGCCGGAATCTCACAAGGCGAGGGACTGGCCCTGCTTTAAGATTTTCAGGCGGAGACCTTTCAGCTTTTTTAGCTCGGCGATGATCTCTTCGCGGTATTGCGGCTTCAAATGGGTCACAAAGATCGGAACGGAAGGGCGGCCGAGCTTGGCCGCCTCGCCGGCCAGAGTCCGCGGCGTGAGATGCTGGCTCAAATCGGCGGTCTCTTGAAGCCGATTCGGAAAAGAAGCCTCCAGCACGACGGCGCGCAAATTCTTTTTCGTTCGCGCCAGCGCCCAGACTTTTTCCGTCGGGCCGGTGTCGCCGACGTGGAGGAGCGCCGCTTTGCGGTTTTCGATGAAGAAGGCGGTGCTGGTGACGGCATGATCGACGCGCACCGCGGTGACCTCGAAGGCGCCTATCCTTTCGGCCGTTCCCTCCGGCAAATCGTGAAAGCTCAGGATCGGCGCGGGTTGGTTATCTCCGGTGATCCGGGTAAAATCGGGCCAGATCGTGTCGTTAAAAAAAGAGGTGCGGAGCCCTTCGACGACCTCTGCCAGGCCCCAGACGTGAATGGTGCCGTCGATGCCGAAGAGGTTATCCGCCAGCGTCGCGAGGCTCATCACGTGGTCCAGGTGCGCGTGGGTGATGAGTATGTTCTTGATCTTCCGCTGCGCTCTCAGGCCGAGCACCGCGGTCGTAGAGCCGGCGTCGATAAGCAACGTCTCGTCCAGCAGATAAGAAGAAAGGTGCTGCCCGGGAATCTGGCCGCCGGCATTGCCCAGTACGCGGAATTGCATGGGCGCCTTCTTAACATGTTTTTCATATAATGTCATACTGCGAGGCTCAATGCGGTGAACGTGCGATTTTCCTTGGAACCGAAGAGGTCGTTGTTGAAACAGCCGTGGGTGTGGGCGCTGGCGGTTTTTCTTATCGTCGGCGCCGGGTCGATAGCGGTGTGGACGCGCCGGATGGGCGCTCCCATTCACGGCGCGAGCGAGGAGAGGCCGCTCGAAGGCCTGAAACAGCTCGGCAAAGCGCCGGAGTTCGCGCTCACGGAGCGGAGCGGAAAAGAGATCCGCTCCGCCGATCTTCTCGGCAAGGTCTGGATTGCGAACTTCATCTATACAAATTGCCCGGACACGTGCCCGGTGCAGAGCGCGGAGATGAAGGCGCTGCAAGATCGGTTCGGTCGCGAGCAGGATCTCCGGCTGGTTTCGATCACCGTGGACCCGAAGCGCGACACGCCCGCGGTCTTGACGCAATACGCCGCGCGCTTCGGCGCCGATCCGGGGCGCTGGCTGTTTCTGACCGGAAAAGAGGATGAGATCTTTCGTCTCGCTCAGGAAGGCTTTCGCCTGACCGCCGGCGAAATCCCCGAGGCCAAGCGCGACGCTTCCGGCGCGACGCATATCCACAGCCCGCGTTTCATCGTCGTCGACCGGCGCGGCGAGATCCGGGGATACTATCCGGGGATGGAAAAGGAAGCGCTTCAGCGCCTCGGCCGGGACCTCGAAGCGCTGCTTCGCGACGCGAAATAGAGAGTCCGGCATGGAACGCACCACCGACAGCCGACCCTTGGCGTTGGCCGTGGCCATCACGGCGATTTATTTTTTCGCCGAGGTCGTGGGCGGACTTTTGACCAACAGCCTGGCGTTGCTTTCCGACGCCGGCCACATGTTCTCGGATACGGCGGCCCTCGGCTTGAGCCTCTGCGCGTTTCAAATCGCGCGACGACCGGCCACCACCAAAAAAACTTTCGGCTACCAGCGGCTGGAGATTCTGGCCGCGTTGATCAACGGGCTGGTTCTCTGGCTTGTCGTCGGCGCGATTTTCACCGAGGCCTATCGACGATTTTTGGATCCGCCGCCCGTCCATACCGTGGGCATGCTCGGGGTGGCTCTGGTGGGGCTTGCGGTGAACGTGGTCGCGGGCCGCATCCTCTACTCCTGCGACCAGGGAAATCTCAACATCCGCGGCGCCTTCCTTCACGTCCTGGGCGACGCGCTGGGCTCGGTCGGCGCGGTCGTCGCGGCTCTCGTCATGCTCTTCACCGGCTGGTACATGGCCGACCCGGCGATCAGCGTCCTGATCGGCGGCCTCATTCTTTATACATCGTGGGAGCTCGTCCGCGAGTCGGTCGATATTTTGATGCAGTCGGTCCCCAGAGGCATCAATACGGAGGAGGTTCAAAGGGCGATGGAGGAGGTAACGGGAGTCATCAAGGTCCACGATCTTCACGTCTGGTCGGTGACCTCGGGTGTTTTTACTCTCAGCGCCCACGCCGTGATCCACGAGCGAGGCGATCCGCACGCGATCCTGGATCAGATGGAAGAGCGACTGAAGAGCGCCTTTGCGATCGAGCACACGACGATTCAACTGGAGACCGAAGACAGAGAGGGGAAGGAGTTTCGGGATTTTTGATTCCCTGCCAACGCCGGCGCCGCGGCCCCGCATAGTCGCCTTGCGCTCCGCTCGGAATTTCATTACTGTCTCAGAAAATCTTCGTCTACGCTGAAAATCTCATAGGGTGACGCAATCGGCAGAGCAGCCTTCCGATCGTCAAACCGCGCGCCGTATGACTTCGTCTCTTAAAAAAGTATTGTTGGGCAAACCGAAAGACCCGCTCGACCCGCGGGTCTTCCATCAGGTCTCTCTGGTCGCCTTTCTCGCGTGGGTCGGCCTCGGCGCGGACGGACTCAGCTCCTCCGCTTACGGTCCGGAAGAGGCCTATCTCGCCCTCGGCGATCACCTCTTTCTCGCTCTGCCTCTGGCCTTTCTCATGGCGCTCACCGTCTTCGTCATCTCCGCGAGTTACAATCAGATCATCGAGCTGTTTCCGAGCGGCGGCGGCGGCTATCTGGTCGCCACCAAGCTGTTGGGCGTCAAGCCCGGACTCATTTCCGGCGGCGCGTTGATCGTCGATTACATGCTCACGATTACGATTTCGGTGGCGAGCGCCGGAGACCAGATTTTCAGTTTTCTTCCCGCGTCGATCCACGGAGCCAAGTTCGGCGTCCAGATCTTTCTCGTCTTTTTTTTGATTTATCTCAATCTGCGCGGCACCAAGGAATCGGTGCTCTTTCTGCTGCCGATTTTTCTCGTCTTTGTCCTCGCGCACGTCGTCGCGATCGGCCTGGGGATTTTTCCGCAGGCCGGCGAGATCCCCGCGATCGCGAGCCGCACCACCACCGAGGTCACGGGAGACATCCAAGGATTGGGCCTGCTGGCTACGTTGGCGATTCTGCTCCGCGCCTATAGCCTCGGCGGCGGCACGTACACGGGGATCGAAGCGGTCAGCAACAGCCTGCAGGTCTTGCGCGAGCCCAGGGTGGAGACGGGCAAAAAGACCATGCGTTATATGGCCGTCTCGCTGGCGTTTACCGCGAGCGGACTGCTGATCGCCTACCTGTTGAATCAGGTCGTCCACGAGCCGGGAAAAACTCTCAACGCGAGCCTGCTGGAAAAAGTATACGGGACGTTTTTCTCCTCGAATTGGGCGGCCGGGTACAGCCTGGTTGTGATAACGCTGGCGAGCGAGGCGGCGATATTGCTGGTCGCCGCGCAGACCGGATTCATCGGCGGCCCGACCTTGCTGTCCAACATGGCGATCGACTCCTGGGTCCCCCACCGGTTTTCCCATTTGAGCGATTACCTGGTGACCCGTCACGGTATCTGGTTCATGGGTCTGTCTTCTTTGGGATTTCTTCTCTACACGGCGGGGCAGGTCAAGATTCTCGTCGTCATGTACAGCATTAACGTGTTTCTCACCTTTACTTTCTCTCAGCTCGGACTCTGCCGGCACTGGTGGGAGGCGAGAAAGGAGGCGCCCGTTTGGCGGCGCAAAATTGCGCTCAGCGGCTTCGGTCTCGTGCTGACGGCGACGATCCTGGCGGTGACCATGGTCATGAAGTTCGCCGAGGGCGGTTGGGTGACGGTCGCGGTGACCTCGAGCTTTATTTTTCTCTGCTACCTGGTTCGGGCCCACTACGACCGGGTCCGGGCGGCGTTGAAGAGCCTGGACAGCACGCTGACCGAGATTCCCTTCCATCCCGATCTGAAAAATCCGCTCCCTCCCAAAGATCCCAATGCGCCGACGGCGGTCGTCGTCGTTCGAGACTTCGACGGCATCGGCATTCATACCCTGCTCAACATCCCACGGCTTTTCCCCAACTATTTTAGGAACGTCGTCTTCGTTTCGGTGGGGGTGATCGATTCCAGCCAGTTCAAAGGGGCGCGGGAGATCGAGAACTTGCGCCGAAGAAAAGAAGAGGATCTCCAGAGTTACGTGGAGTTTGCCAACTGCCTGGGCTGGTACGCCGAGTACCGCTACAGCCTGGGGATCGATCTCATCGAGGAGCTGGTGAAGCTCAGTAAAGAGTCGGCGCGGGATTTTCCCAAGTCGATCTTTTTCGCCGGCAAGCTCGTGTTCGAGCAGGAGAGTCTTTTCACCCGCATGCTCCACAACCACACTCCCTTCACCTTGCAGCAAAAGCTCCAATTCGAGGGGCTGCAGATGATCATCTTGCCGATCAGAGTCTTCAAGTCGCCCGGACCGTCCGCGGAGGCGATAAAAGAACAGCTCGGCGCGTAGCGGGGGAAATTTTGGGAAGCAGGCGGTCTTACGGCTGTGCTGCGTTCAGAACTTGCCCCGTTGCGCCGGCTCCCAGCGGAACCTGACGACGCCGGGGACCTTCAACGCCGTGAGCGCGGTCACGCCCGCGACCAGCAGGCCGCCGAGCACCGTGGTCTCTCTGGCGCCCAGCACCGGCACGAGGAGCCCGGTCTCCATTTGTCCTAACGGATGGAGGCCGCGATTGCTGAGATAGAAGACGCTCATCACTCTGCCGCGGAGCCCCTCCGGCGCCTGCACTTGCAGAATAATATTTCTCGTCGCCGCCCAGATCGTATCCGAAGCGCCCATGAAGAACAGCAACGCGAGAGAGAGCGGATACGAGCGCGACAGGCCGAAAAGCGCGAAGCTCGCGCCGTACAGGACGGCCGAGACGAGCAGAATCTTTCCTTGAGAGCGCGCCTGACCCATCGAGATCAGAACCCCGGAGCCGATCACCGCGCCGAGGCCGCGCGCCGACTGGAGAAAGCCGAGACCGCTGGCGCCGACGTCGAGGACGTCGCGCGCGAAGATGGTGAGCATCGCCGGGTCCAGGCCGAAGACCGACGCAAACGCCTCCATGACCATGACCGCGAGAATAATATTATGCGCCATGACGTAGGAAACGCCTTGCTTGAGCTCGCGCATGAAGCCGCCGGCGGCGGCGCCGCGCGCCGTCGGTGTTTTCATCATCAAGAGGGCGACGACGACGGCGAGAAAGCTCGCCGCGTTGGCGTAGAACGCGCCGTCGGTGCCGGCGGCGCTGATGGCAATGCCGGCCAGAGAGGGACCGAGCAGCGCCGTTCCTTTCCATAGCATCGAATTGAGGGCGATCGCGTTGGGCAGCGCGGACGCCGGAACCAGCGACGGATACAAAGACTGGCGCGCCGGCGCGTCCAAGGTGCCGACGATCGCGCTGAGGCCGGTCATGAGATAAATGTGCCAGACTTGAATCGTGCCCGTCTGCGCCAGGACGGCGAGGACGAGAGCGAGCATCATGGACGCGATCTGCGTCGCCAGCATGAGGCGCTTGCGGTCGTAGCGGTCCGCCAAGGTGCCGCCGAACAAGCCGAGCGCGATCGACGGCACGGCGCGGAAGAGTCCGTTCATGCCGAGTTGAAAAGGCGAGTTGGTAATCTCGTAGAGCAGCCAGGTGATGGCCGTCATCTGCATCCACGTGCCGATGTTGCCGATGAAAAGACCGAGCCAGAAAAGACGGAAGTCGCGGAAATAGAGGGCGGCGAACGGGCCGCTGGCCCGCCGCGCGGTGAAGGCTTCGTTGTCGGACATGCGTTAAGGCCGAAGAATATCCCGCGTCGGGGGAATTGACAAGTTG